>JBCBNR010000119.1:0-8121 GCA_039821665.1 Pseudomonadota bacterium | reverse complement strand
CCGCCCCCCAACTGGTCATATCAACGCCGGTCAGCACCACCTCTTGGAAGCCATTGTCCACGAGGCGCTGCACCTGCTCTACCACCGTGGCCAGTGGGACCGAGCGGGAATTGCCGCGACCATACGGGATGATGCAAAACGTACAGCGGTGGTCGCAGCCGTTTTGCACCTGAACATAGGCCCGCGCGCGGGTACCCAGACCATCGACCACGGGCGCAGGTGCGGTCGTCTCGGCCATGATGTCGCCCACGGCTTTACTTGGCGTGGTGCCTTCAGCCAGGTCTTGCCAGGTCTGCCCGCGCAGCTTTTCCGCATTGCCCAGCACATGGTCCACCTCGGCAAGGGCGGCAAACGCCTCTGGCTCGGTCTGGGCGGCACAGCCTGTGACCACCAGCTTGGCCTTAGGGTTCTCGCGCCGCAGTTTGCGAATGGTCTGGCGGGCCTGGCGCACCGCCTCGGCCGTTACAGCACAGGTGTTGACGATCACCGCATCGCGCACCCCCGCCTGGGCCGCAAGCCGGTCCATCGCCTCTGTCTCATAGGCGTTCAGACGGCATCCAAAAGTCTCAAACTTAGGCGCGCTCATGGATGCGCCTCCAAAAACTCCGCGCTGAGCGTCCCCTCAAAGGTCAAGGCGGTGGGGCCAGTCATCCACACCCCATCCTCGCGCCAGTCAAGCGCGAGCGGGCCGCCATCCATGTGCAGGGTCACCTGGCGCTCCAACGCCCCTTTGAGATGGGCCACAACGGCCGTGGCGCAGGCGCCCGAGCCACAGGCCAGCGTGATGCCGACGCCGCGTTCCCACACCCGAAGGCGGGCCTCGCTGCGGCTTAGCGCCTGGACAAACTCCACATTGGTGCGTTGGGGAAAGAGAGGGTGGTGCTCGACCTGCGGCCCGATCTCGGCCAGGGCGATCGCCCCCACATCCTCGACCACATGAACGCAATGGGGATTGCCCATGCCAACCGCCCCCGGCGCACCGTCCAGCGGCAGGTTGATCAGGTCAGGCACCTCATGGGCTAGGGGTATGTCCTGCCAGGCCCGCTCCGGCGGGCCCATGTTCACGCGGATCAGCCCATCGCCCGCCGCGTCGCATTGCAGCAGGCCGCGCCCGGTGCGCAACGTCACGGACCGCGTGCCCGTATCCTCCATCACCAAACGCGCAACACAGCGCGTGGCATTGCCGCAGGCATTCGACAGGGTGCCATCCGTATTCCAATAGCTGACCGCCGCATGTGCCGCATCATCCCCGGTGATGACCGCCATTTGGTCAAATCCCACCCCCCGGTTGCGATCGGCCAGCGCACGCACCCGCGCAGGGCTAAGGGTGACCGGTGTTGCACGCGCATCAAGCACGACAAAATCATTGCCGAGTCCGTGCATTTTGAGAAAAGGCAAAGTCTGCGCCATGGGCGGGTCCTTGGACGGGTTGAGAGGGCGATATACGCAGGTCTTGGCGCCAGTTCCACCCCACAGCGCGCAAGCTTTGGGACGGGGCCGCTTTTTGTCTTGACCCACCGCGCGCGAGACCCTAGACGAACGGCTCGCGTGGGCCCGTAGCTCAGTTGGTAGAGCAACTGACTTTTAATCAGTGGGTCACAGGTTCGAATCCTGTAGGGCTCACCACTTCATTCCATCCAATACGCGCTGCCCGCTCACCCGGTCCTGCCCACATGTGATCTCTCAACTTTAGGGCACTCTTTGGGCAGATGTGCAGGCCCGGGGCTTTCCGTCTCGACCCACGCAGCCGCGCCAGATGGGTTCGCACCCTGTCCTGGCTGGGGGTAGGCCTGCCCTTGCTACCCTGGGCAGGGGACTTGGGCCGCGTTTCCGCGCGGGGCCGTTTGGCGGCCTGGCCTGCAAACCCCTTGAGTTCGCGCAACGCGCGCAAAAGGAAATGGGCGCGCGGGGCCTGTCGCGACCTGAACGCCGTCTCAGCAGCTGGCCCGCGTCCCTCGCTAGGGCAGAGCTGGGTCGGCTTGGTGCGCTGTATAGCCCGCTTCCAACTCCCCTTTCAGAAACGCCCCAAAATTCAACGGCTCGAACCGCGAAGGGCCCGTGCCCGGCAACGGCGCGATGGTCGTGGACACATGGGGATCAAAGAAAAACGGAACCGAATAACGTTCCCGGCCACCGAAATTGATCACCCGGTGGGGCGTTGACAGCAGCTTGCCATTCGACATGCGGTGCAGCATATCGCCAACATTGACGACAAACGCGTCCTCTCGCGGTGGGGCATCCACCCATTGGCCCGCAGGCGTTTGAACCTGCAACCCACCGACATCATCCTGGGCAAGCAAGGTTAAACACCCAAAATCCTTGTGCGGCGCTGATCCGTAAAGATCCTCCGGCGCGTGCGGGGGGTGCGGCGGATAGTGCAGCAGGCGCAGCCAAATCGTGGGGGTCTCAAACGCAGCAAGGGCAGAGGGATCGCGCGCACCTATCGCCTGAAGCGCCAAGCCCATTAGCTGCCGGCCCAATTGGGTCATGGCACTGGCATAGGCCTCGCACGCCTCGCGAAACCCCGGCACGGCGGGCCATTGGTTCGGACCGGACAAGTATGTCCCGGGATCCGTCGCCGGGTCTTCGCGCATCATCATGAACGAGGCGGATTGGTTCGGCTTTGTCACCTCCGCCAGATCGGAGTTTACATCCGTGGAGCTGTTGATCGCGATATAGCCGCGATGGGCTGAGTTCAGCGCGATCGCCTGTTTCTGGGCCTTCGGAAGGGCGTGAAACCGCTCTGACGCGGCAAAAACAGCGTTGCGCAAATCGGCGCTCACCCCATGGTTTATCACATAGCCAAAGCCCGTGTTTCCAAAGGTTTGTGCGAAATCTTTGGCCAACTGCGCCGTGTCCTCACCCTGTATCAACGGCGCAAGGTCAAGCACGGGTATCTCGTTAAACTCAGTCATCCAAAGCCTCCGTTCACCGCGGCCGTGGGCCGGTCCAGGCCGCGGGGCAGTCCGGCCAGCGCTGATCCAGGATTGGCCCAAAAGCGCGGCGTGACAAGACCTTGTGGGGATGCGTCCCCCAAGGCCAGCCCCTTTGCAAAGGCAACGATCCCATCTGCGACGCCTTTTTGGGCAAGCTGGTTTGCGATCGCACCAAAATGGGGTGCAGGGGCCTGAACCGGCTTGGTCTTGGACCGTCCTTCTGCTTTGCTGGCACTCTTCAAGCCTGTCCGTTCCCTGCCTATCGGAGCTTTCCCCATGACCGCGCCTATTCCGTTCTTTGACGGCCATAACGATTTCCTGTTGCGCCTGATGAAGACCCCCACCCCGCGCGAGGAGAGCTGGCTGGGCACGGGCGGCGCGGGGCATCTGGACCTTGCGCGCATGAAAGAGGCCGGGTTTGTCGGGGGTCTGTTTGCAATCTTCGTGCCCCCCCAGGGCGGCGGTAAGCCGCCTGATTTCAAGGCGGCGATGGCCAACCCGCCCTATCACATGCCCATGCCCCCGCTCTTGACCCATGATCAGGCGCAACCCGATGCCCTGACCATGGCGGGGCTGCTGCATTGGATGGCGCGTGCCGCCCCGGACGAATTCCGTCTTTGCCGGTCGACAGCGGACATGCGTGCGGCCATGGCTCGGGGTCAAATCGCAGGCGTCATGCATATGGAAGGGGCCGAGGCGATCGGGCCGGACCTGGATGCGCTGCACCTTTTCTATGACATGGGCCTGCGGTCCCTAGGCCCGGTTTGGAGCCGCGAGACGATTTTCGGCCTTGGCGTGCCAATGTCCTTTCCCGGCGGCCCGGATATTGGCAAGGGCCTGACCGAGCTAGGGAAGGATCTGGTGCGATTGTGCGACACGTTGGGCATCCTGATCGATCTGTCCCACCTCAACGAGAAGGGGTTTGACGACGTGGCCGCCACCTCGTCTGCGCCTTTGGTTGCGACCCATTCCAACGCCCACGCTTTGTGCAACAGCCCGCGCAACCTCACGGACCGGCAGTTGCACATGATCCGCGAGCGTCAGGGCATGGTGGGGCTGAACTTCGCGACCTTCTACCTTAATCAAAATGGAACCTCGGACCCGACCCTGGGATGGGAGGTGATCTTGCGCCAGCTTGACCATTTGATTGCCGAGCTGGGCGAGGATCATGTCGGCCTCGGCTCGGATTTCGATGGCTGTGTGCTGCCCGATCTGATCGGTGATGTGACCGGTGTCCCAAAGCTTCTAGCAGCCCTGGCTGACCATGGCTATGGCGCGCCACTGGTGGCCAAACTGGCGCGCGACAATTGGATTGCGTGCCTGGACCGCTGCCTCAAGCCCTAGTGCACGCGCGCCCCGCTCACATCTCGACCCCCGCATAGCGCACGCCGCTCAGGCGGGACATCTCGCGGTGCCAGGTGCTCAGGTCGTCGGGCGTGAACTGCGAGAGATCATTGTGACCGCAGGCCCGAGCCAGGACCTGCATCAGCTCCACCGAGGCGCCAAAGAAGCGCGCCAATTGCTCAGCCCCTTTTTGCACGTCCAGCCGCTTGCGCAGTTCGGGCTTTTGCGTGGCCACCCCCACCGGGCAGTTGTTGGAGTTGCACATGCGCGCAGCGATACAGCCCACCGCTTGCATGGCCGAGTTAGAGACCGCGACCGCATCCGCGCCCAGCGCCATGGCTTTGACGAAATCCTCTGCCACGCGCAAACCACCTGTGATCACCAGCGTCACCTCTGCGCCGGTTTTGGCGTCCAAATGCCGTCGGGCCCGGGCGAGGGCCGGGATGGTGGGCACCGAGATATGGTTGCGAAAGATCAGCGGGGCAGCACCCGTGCCACCGCCACGGCCGTCAAGAATGATGTAATCCGCACTGGCCTCGAGCGCGAAATCGATGTCCGCCTCGACATGATTGGCCGACAGCTTAAAGCCGATGGGAATGCCCCCCGAACGCTCCCGCACCTCATCCGCGACGCGTTTGAAATCCGCAGCACTGCGCAAATCCGGGAAGGTTGCGGGCGAGATCGCGGCCTCGCCCACCTCTAACCCGCGCACCTCGGCGATCTTTGCATCGACCTTATCGCCCGGCAAGTGGCCGCCCGTGCCGGTCTTGGCCCCTTGCCCGCCTTTGAAGTGGAAGGCTTGCACATCGTCCACCTTGCTAAGATCCCAGCCAAACTTGGCCGAGGCCAGTTCGTAGAAATAGCGGCTGTTTTCCGCGTGTTCCTCGGCCAGCATACCCCCTTCGCCCGAACAAATGCCTGTGCCCGCCAACTCAGCCCCGCGTGCCAGGGCGGTCTTTGCCTCCAAGGACAGCGCCCCAAAGCTCATGTCCGAGACGAACAAGGGAATGTCCAAGTGCAGGGGCTTGCGCGCGCGCGGCCCAAATGGTCACAGCCGTTGTGACCTCCGCCTCGTCCAGCAGCGGTTTGCGCGCCATTTGGGCGGCCAGGATCTGCAGATCATCCCAATGGGGCAGGTCTTTGCGTGGGACCCCCATAGCGCCCATCTCGCCGTGATGGCCCAGTTTTTCCAGGCCATCGCGGGCCAACTCGTGGATGCGCGCGACGGTCGGCTCTTCCGGCGTGGGTTTGGCGCTGGGGGTATCGGAGACCGGCTGCGGTGCAGGGTCGCCCACGGCGGTGTCGTCCAATTGCGCGTGGGTGCCGTCGCAATAGGGCTGGTTCCCGGTGCCCTTGCACCGGCACAGCGCGGCCTTGCCATCCTTGGACGCGGTGAATTTGACTGGCGACAGCCCCGTACCCGCATGGGAGCCATCGCAAAAAGGCTGGGACTTGGACCGACCGCAGGCGCACCAAAAATACTCTTTGCCCGCCTCCAGCTCGATCATAGCGGGGGAGGTGGCGGCGATGATGGGAACGTCTTGCTGGCTCATCTGGCTGTCCTTTGTGTGGATGGGTTGTGAGTGAGGTGGGTTGGGACGCAGGGGAGAAAAAATTGCCTTCAGTTTGGGGCCGGCGCAGGCCCTTGGAACACCTTGCGCGCCGACAAGACCAGGCCGACAAGGTCCAGTAAAAGGAACACCAAAAGCACGGCCAGGGTTCCGCCCAACCCCGCATTTAGCGCGCCGACCACATCGCCAAACTCGCGGCAAGCGCTGCCCAGAAAAGCCAGCGCATAGGCTGCCGCATTGCGCATCCAGATCGCAAGCGCCATGATCAGGGCAAGCCCAAGCGTTCGCCCAGCCCAGGCCCCTGCGATCATTTCGGCACCAGGCTGATACCCCACAGCCTTAGTTGAATCGACCAGACCCACAAGTCCTAGATACAGGCCGATGACGGCAAGAAGCGCTGCATAGAGCGTGACAGCCATTGGAATGCCGACAGGGGCGAGCTTTTGTGTCCTCATCTCGCTATTCTCCAATCCAACTCAGGGCGATCTAGCTATGGGCGGGCTTGCGCGGGCGCAGATACCAGTACCAAACGCGGTACGCTTCCAGGGCGGCGAGTGGGACGAAATGCACCAAAGCAGGCCCCAGCCCACCCCAATCATGCAAGCTGGCCCAATGGAGCAGTGTCAAAACGGCGGCCCCGTAGGTGGTGCGCTGCAGGGTCTTCCAGGACGGCCCCATCCGGCGCACAAAGTAATCCATCGAGGTCACCGCCAACGGAATGAAAATCGCAAATGCCAGCCACCCGGTCCAAATGTAGAGCTTGGGCAAATCGGCCAGGATTGACGCGGCACTGCCCTCGTCAATCAGATAAATCACCGTGTGCAGCAGGGCATAGCCGAAGGCCGCCACACCAAAATAGCGGCGGTTGCGTTTCAGCCATTGCGGCCCGCGCCAGCCCTTGAGCAGCAGCACCAGGGGCGAGGCCAGCATGGCAATGATCATGAACCGGGCCGAGAACTCGCCCGTGGGGTGCAACAGGTCATGAAATACCTCAGGGTCCGTAGGGGACGCGGCAAGCGACGCGGCCATCCCAAGGGCCGGCAGCGCCAGCAAGACCCACAGCCAATAGGGTGATAAGCGCGCTATCATGGCGATCCTCGCAGGGTTGGTTGGGAAAGGGAGGCAAAGAAATCCTCCCAGGATGGATGGGGGTGGCCGGTGACCAAACGGTAGTGGGACGGGTTGTCCAAACCCCCGGTGCGAATGGTGTCGTAAATGCCCGCAATGATCGGGCCCAGCATCGGCCCCAGGGCCGCAATCCGATCTTCAAGATAGGCCTGCGCCTCCATCGGGCGGTAGATCAGCGGCACATCAAAAGCCGTGCTGAGATGCCTGGCAAGCTGGGCCTGGGTCAGGGGTGTTCCATGCAGGTTGCTGGTTTGGCCCCACCCCACCTCACCGCTGAGCAGTTGGGCGTAAGCCGCGCCCAGTGCTGCGCGGGTGGTATAGCCGCAGCGCCCCGTGCCTGCGCTGTTGGCAATCTCTCCCTGTGCCGCGTACTGGGCCATCGCCTCCAAATCCGGCTCGATATAGACGCCGTTGCGCCCCAAGGCCCAGGTCAGGCCGCTGGCCTTCACATCGGCCTCGGTCCGCAAAAACGAGGCCCCAACACTGTTTGCCGGGGCGCCATCGATGCCCTGGACCGAGGTAAAGACGATCCGCGCGACACCCGCGCGCCGTGCCGCGCCGAGGACGTTGCGATGTTGGGTGATGCGCGCCGCCGGGTCTTGGTTGGTGGAGATCATCAGCAAACGCTCCACGCCCCTCAGCGAGGCTTCAAGCTGCTCGGGCAGGTCAAAATCGCCCGGTCTGATGTCCACCCCCTGACCTTGCGCAGTGTGGGGAGCGCGGGCAAGGCCAACCACGGGGCGGCCCAGTTTCAGCGCGCCAAGGGCGCGCAGAACCGAGCGACCCAGCTTCCCAGAGGCAGCTGTCACAGCCAGGGTCATGGGCGCCCGTCCAAGACGATCCCAGGGCCGCAACGTTGGGTGAGGGGGCTAACCATGGGCAGCGTGGGCCGGGGCGCGCCAGACCAGGAAAATCGCCCCCGCTGCCAGCAGCGCAAAAACCAAGCCCGCCAACGCGGCCTCTGTCGGTCCCCCCATCAGCCCCATGAACAGCGCGTCATGGCCGTTCATGAACATCATCGCGAAACCACCGATCATCACCAGGTTGCGCTGTCCGCTAACCACGCCGATCAAAGCGATCAGGATGAGGGTCAATTGCCGCCCCAGAAAAGCCCCCGCCGTCAGCCCCAGCGAGGTGGCCGG
>JBCBNR010000118.1:0-8124 GCA_039821665.1 Pseudomonadota bacterium | reverse complement strand
TGGCCCGTTGGAACGACCGTTATGATGCCTGTGAAAGGGCCCTGTCGCACACGCCCCTGATCACGACGCCCCAACGCCCCGGGGCGGAGGACAAGGTTGGAAGCTCCATCCAGTTTCGCGTGCCCAGTTTCGATGACCCGGCTTGCGAGGCGTTTGTGGCGCTTGCCGCCAGCCGTGGGGTCGAGGTGAAGTGGTTTGGCGCGGCTGAGCCCAAGGGGTTTACCTCCACCCACACCTCCTGGCGCTATGCGG
Organism: Pseudomonadota bacterium; assembly: GCA_039821665.1. Lineage (GTDB taxonomy): Bacteria > Pseudomonadota > Alphaproteobacteria > Rhodobacterales > Rhodobacteraceae > CANLSM01. The sequence goes on along the minus strand of JBCBNR010000118.1, from coordinate 7,872 downwards.
CAGCACAAAGCTTGCCCCGCTCGGACGCGATCTTTGCCACGCTTTTTGACATGCGCTTGCCGCTGACCTTCTCGGTGGAGGATTGCCAGACCATCGGGCGGATCCTCGCTGCGTGCGCCCAAGAGATCGCGAACAGGCAGACGCCGTAAACGCCCATCGCTTGCCGGGAAATCGGCCGTTTTGCGGTCAATATCGGCGGCTTGTTCCTTTTTTAGGCAGCGAAAGCGGTTTGGCCTTGTGCCCTGGAACAAGCTGTGGATGCATGGTGCGCGGAAAAATGGGACAGAGCATCTCACTGTGGCTCATTTGACTGATGATGGTGGGGCAGACCTGGCAACCGGGTGTGCACCATCGTGACAACAAGGGCGGTCAACCGCCCCGACAACAAGGAGAGATTTACATGAAAACGACTGCACTCGTCTCGGGCGTGGCCCTTCTGGCAGCAGCACCCGTTATGGCGGCGGATATTGTGATTGGCGTGCCCAACTGGGCGTCCGTGAACGCGACCGCCCACGTTCTGGAAGTGGTGATCGAAGAGAACCTGGGCCTGGACGTGGAACTGCAAAACGGCACCAACCCCATCGTATTCGAGGCCATGGACAAAGGCTCCATGCATGTGCACCCCGAGGTGTGGATGCCCAACCAGCAGAACCTGCATGACACCTACGTCAAAGAAAACGGCACCGTTGTGATGAACAACAACCCCGTGCAGGCCGAGCAGGGCATGTGCGTGCCGTCCTATATCGCCGAGCAGAACGACATCAAAACGATTGATGATCTGAGCGACCCGGACAAAATGGCGATCTTCGACACCGACGGCAATGGCACACCCGAGGTGTGGATCGGCGCGCCCGGCTGGGCCTCGACGGTGATCGAGAAAATCCGCGCGAAGTCCTATGGCTACGATCAGATTTTCGAGCTGACCGAGTACGAAGAGACCATCGCTTACGCAAACCTCGCCAACGCCACAAAGGCAAATGAGCCCTGGATCGGCTTTTGCTACAGCCCGCACTACATCTTCGTGACCCAAGACCTGCATGTGCTGGAAGAGCCAGCCCATGATCCGGCCACCTGGACCATTGTTCAGCCCACGGATGATCCCGATTGGTTGGCGAAATCCGAAGCATCGACCGCCTGGAACGGTGCGACCTTGCACCTGCACTACGCCAAAGAACTGGAAGAAAAGTACCCCGAAGTGGCTGCGCTTTTCGCCAACTACCAGATGGACGGCGACACGCTTAGCGCCATGGGCAAGGCCCTGGCCGTGGACAACCAAGAAGCGGCTGACTTCGCCGCCGAATGGGTGGCCGCCAACGAGGATACGGTCCTCAACTGGCTGAGCAACTAAGCCCTGCAACCAAGAGCCGCCGGGCACCCGCTCGGCGGCTCTTTCGTCTGTGAAGGTGGGGCCATGAGCGACGCGGTCGTAAAGCTGACGGATGTCTGGAAGATCTTTGGCCCCAAGGCCGAGGAGGCCATGGCTGCGGTCAAGAAAGACGGGATCGGAAAACCAGAAGTCCTGTCCAAGTTCCAATGTGTGGTCGGCGTCCAAGGGGCCACGTTCGAAGTGGCACGGGGCGAGATTTTTTGCATCATGGGTCTTTCGGGCTCGGGCAAATCAACCTTGGTGCGCCATGTTAACCGCCTGATCGAACCCACCGCTGGCAAGATCGAGATCTTGGGCCAGGACGTCTCGACCATCTCGAAAAACGAGCTGCGCCGCATCCGCGCCCAGCAGATCGGCATGGTGTTCCAACACATGGCACTGATGCCGCATCGGTCCGTGCGCGACAACGTGGCCTATCCGCTCGAAATCCGCAAAGTCTCTAAATCCAAACGCTGGGCGGTGTCGGATCACGCGCTGGGGCTGGTGGACCTGACAGGGTACGAGGATCGGCTTCCAAAGGAATTGTCGGGTGGGATGCAACAGCGAGTGGGGATTGCACGCGCCCTAGCCTCGGACCCCGAGATTCTGTTGATGGACGAGCCGTTTTCGGCCCTCGACCCGTTGATCCGCTTGCAGTTGCAAGACCAGTTCAAGGCGCTTGTGGCGCAACTTCAAAAAACCACGCTGTTCATCACCCATGATCTGGACGAGGCGATCCGCATCGGGCACCGCATCGCGATTATGAAAGACGGTGTGATCGTGCAGATCGGCACCCCCGAAGAGATCGTAATGAACCCCGCCGACGATTATGTGCGCGAGTTCGTGCAAGGCATATCGAAGCTAAAATTGGTCAAAGCCCACTCGATCATGGAGCCGTTGGAGCGGTATCAGGGTCCGCTGGACGGGGCGCCGCGCGCCGATCATGGCGCGGATCTGGACCAGTTGATTGACCTTGCGGTCGGCACGGAGTTGCCCGTGGTCATCACCGACCAAGGCGCGGATGTGGGCGTGGTCACCAAGCCGCGCCTGTTGCGCGGGATCCAAGGGGGCAAAGATGAGTGAGACCAGCGAACACGTGAAGGTTGTTGCCGCCTCGGATATCGAGGCGGATCGCGAGCAGCTTGACGCCTCCATCAAAGACTTTGCGCAAGAAAACGGCGACTATTATGCGCAGGCCTTTCACAAGATCCACGATGCAACCGGCCCGGTGCCGCGCACCTTCAACCTGTGGGCCGCAGTTCTGGGTCCGATCTGGGCCTCCTCGCGCGCCATTTGGGGGATGTTCTGGGCGTTCTTGATCCTAGAGATCATCGGCTGGGTGCAAATCGGGCGAGGTGCGTGGGGCAACCCAGGTGCTGACATCATGGACCGGGCCGAGCGTCAACAAGCCCGCTCGGACGAGCTTTTGCAGCGTGCGCGTGATGCCACCGAACAAGCGGATGTCGAGCGCTTTACGCGGCTGTCGGAGAACATCGGAAAAGCGGCTGATCGCAGTTTCGAGCAGGCCGCCGCCGCCCAATCCGAGGCCGCGGGCATCATGATCACCGGTCTGATCATTCTGGCCGTCGTCAAACTGATCCAAGGCCTTTACGCCAATCCGATCTACGAGCGGCAGTATTCCCGTTGGCGCATCGACCCCAAGAAAACCGAGAGCGGGCGTAAAACGGCCAACACTCTGTTGGGGGTGGTTTTGGTCGCGGCCATCGCCCCGCTGATCATCTATAAATTCACAATCAACAACTCGCTGGCCATGCTGGATGACTTCCCCGAACAATGGGTCTCGGCCCTGTTTCTGGGGGCTGAGGGGGGCACGCTGTTCTCGGCCATTGCCAGTTGGATGGAAGCGCGGATTGACGCGGCGGCTGCTGCGGGTGGGGACGTGTTCGACGGGATCGTGGCGGGTGTCCGCTCGGTCCTCGATGCGCTGACCATCGCGTTGATCGGCTCTCCCTGGCCGGTGGTGATGCTGGTGATCATCGTCACCGCCTGGCGCGCGGCGGGGCCGCGCGTGGCCGTGTTCACCACCGCCTCGCTGATCTACATCGCGTTCCTGGGGTACTGGGCGATTGCGATGGAAACCGTGGCCCTGGTGGGGGCGGCGGTGATCCTGTGTGTGGTCATCGGCATTCCCCTTGGGATTTGGTTTGGCAAATCGCGGCGGGCCTACGGCTTTGCCGAGCCGGTGTTGGATTTGATGCAAACGCTGCCTGCCTTTGTCTATTTGATCCCGATCATCGCGTTTTTCGGCACCGGCAACCCGCCGGGCATTCTGGCCACCATCATTTTTGGCATGCCGCCGGTCATCCGTCTGACGGCGCTGGGCATGCGTGGTGTGCCCGACAGCATCAAAGAGGCCGCCGTCGCCTTCGGGGCCTCGCGTTGGCAGTTGCTCAAAGATGTAGAGATCCCGCTGGCCCTGCCATCGATCATGACGGGCGTGAACCAAACCATCCTGATGTGCCTGTCCATGGTTGTGATCATCTCGCTGATCGGCGGGGGTGGCTTGGGCAAGGAGATCTTGGAGGCCCTGCAATACGCGGCCAAAGGCCCGGGCCTGTTGGGCGGGTTTGCGATCCTGTTTGTGGCGATGGTCATTGACCGGATCGTGCAAGGGGCTTTCCGCCGCGAGGATCAAAAAATCTGAACCTCCCCCGTCTTGGGGGATGACAAATACCTTGCGGCCCGGGCATCGCCTGGGCCGTTTTGGTGTGCGGCGCCGTCAAGGCCCCGTGAAATGTGAGGTTTCGCACACGTAAGTGGCCCAGCAAAGGGCCAAGGCTTTCTGAGATTTTTGCGATTTTCAGGAGGTAACAAATGTCCGGCTCACCCCTTCCCGCCCCATCCATCGGCCTTTTCATCAACGTCAACCAGGGCATTTGGTCCACCACGAACGAGGCCAAGGGCACCAAAAGCTGCACCTATTCGGGCGGCAATCTGGTGGTCAGCGGCCCCAACGGCACCCTGCCCACATTCACCGCAGGCACCAAGACGGTGCGCCATAAGTTTTTTGGCACCAACGATTATCTGGCGGTGCTGATCCAAGACACCAATGCGGGGCCAAAGACCGCCACCGTGCTGATCATCGATTTCGTCTCGCCCACAATCCAGGCGCGTCAGGCGATCATGACCTCCATTGCCGATGGCCAAATTCCGTTTTTGCAGTTTAGCATGGGCACAGGTTCGGTCTGCCTGATCGGTGCGTCCGACGGCTCGCAATTGCGGTTCTCGGGCATCCTGCGCAGCGACACGGGCGAGGTGGTGTGCCCTTTTGCCGGCCCGCTTATGCCCTCAGGCCAGGTTCTGGGCGAGGTGGTCGCCGCAGGGCCGCAGATCAAAGAGGGTGGGACGGTCATCGCCGGGCCCTGCCCGTTGCCGCAGGGCAAGCTGCAGATCAGCCCGTCGAGCCGCAACTTCGGCTCTGTCCCTGTGGGGGGATGTCCGCAACCACCCAGCACCCAGCAATTCACCATCACCAACAACGGGACCGATTGCACCTCGATCACCGGCATTCAGGACAGCGCGCCTTATTCGGTGGTCAATCTCAGTGCGTCGCTGCCAGCGGCCCTTGATCCGGGCCAGACGTTGACTGTGACGGTCGCGTATCAGCCGGTGGTCGTGGGAACCAACAACAACTTCACCCTTCCGGTCACGGCCACCCAGAACGATGGCGGGGATACCTCGCTTGTGTGCAATGGCCAGGCTGTGCAGGCCATGCCCGATTGTACGGTGACCCCAAGCTCGGTGAATTTTGGGACAGTGCCCGTGGGCAGCAGTGCCACGCAAATGGTGACGATCACCAACACCGGGGCGGTTGATCTGACCATCAACGTGCCTGCCCCGGGTGCGGGGCCGTTTCAATGGACGCTGCCGGGCAGCCCTGCCTTGCCGTGCGGGGCAAGTGTGACGCTGACGGTCACCTATATGCCCGTGGCCGAGATGTCCGATGGCGCGACCATCTCGATCACCACACCGCCGGGCGACCCCAAGAACATCAACCTGACGGGCATGGGATGCATCCCCAACGCCGCGATCATTGTCCCGCCCTCGTTCCCGGGGTTTGGCGAGGTGCGTCAAGGGTTTCGTACGGTTCGCATCTTTGACATCGACAACACCGGGGATGATACGCTGACGTTTCAGGCCCGGATCGAAGGGCCGGATGCGGCGCTCTTTGGCGTGCTCAACACCACCAATTCGATCACTGATGTCAGCCCCAGCCGCACCTTCAGCGTCGAGCCTGTCACCCGCTGCGGGCCAGGTGCGACGGGCACGGGCAAGGTGACGGTGGCCGTGGCGTTCCACGCCGATGGCGCACCGCCTCTTTCGGCCAATGCGAACCTGGTCATCGATATGCACAATGACGCGAGCGCTGCACCGGCGTTCGTGTTGCCGCTGAGCGCTGAGGTGATTGCGGGCAACACGGTCGATGCGGTTGCCGTGCTCGACCGCTCGGGCAGCATGGGCGATGCGGTGCCCGGCGGGGGCACCAAGATGCAAGCGGCGATCCAAGCCGGGCGCTTGCTGGTCAATCTGTTGCCGCCCGATCTGGGCAACCGGGTGGCGGCCACATCCTATGCCGCGGATGCGGTGACGTTTCTGGGGATGGACGAGATCACAGCCGTGAACCAGCCCGCTAAGGTCGGCGATATCAATGCCGGCAACCCCGATCTGATCCCGGGTGGCAGCACTGCAATTGCTGCGGGCGCGATTGTGGGGGCAAAGGAATTCGACGTGCCCCGCGCGGGCCCGGCCCCGGCCGAGTTGGTCAAGGCGATGATCGTGTTGACGGACGGGATGGACAACACCGCCTATCTGAACCCGGATGACAACCAACATTACTCGCTGACCGGGGGACCGGCGCAGGACCCGGCGAATGGCTTTGCCCTGGTGCCGACCTTGCCCTGGGCGGCACCGTCGGATGTGGATGTCTACGGCGTGGGGCTGGGCACGGGCGAGGATATCGACATTGGCCAATTGGCGGCTCTGTCCAGTGCGGCAGGCGGGTATTACGGCACCGTCGATCCGACACAGCCGGACACAGCGTTTCAGCTGATGAAGTTCTACACGCAGATCTACATGGATCTTGTCGACACCTCGACCATCGAGGATCCGCGCACCACGATCAAACCGGGGGAGAGGCATGTCTATCCCTTCGACGTTCTGCGCGGGGACGTGACCGGCATGGTGGTGGTCTATGATCTCGATGGGCAGCGTTTGCCGTTCTGGTTGGAGACCCCGCAAGGCGAGATCATCGATCCCGCGCAACTGCCCCCGGGGTTTGCCCTGCGCGCAGGTGCCACCGAGGCCGCGCGTTTCCTCGACTTCGTGCTGCCCGCCAAGGAGCCAAAGCGCTATGCGGGCCGCTGGAACCTGGTTGTCGTTCATGAGGGCGAGGTGTGCCTGGGCCCGGTCGAGGTCAAAGAGCTTGAAAAGCGCGGGTTCCAGCCTCGCAAATGCCGCGACAGCAAGGACCCGGTGGAATACGGATTTGCCATTGGTGTGGGGTCGAACTTCCGTCTGCAGGCCTATGTGGGGGCAGGCACGGTCAAGGTGGGCGAGGCGATTGACCTCTCCGCCCAACCGACGGAGGCGGGGCTCTTTGCCTCTGGCATGACCGTCACGGTAGAGGCGCGCGCGCCCAATGGCCAGACCTGGACCGGCATCAAGCTGACCGAGACCGACCAGGATGGCGGCGACTATGTGGGCCAATTCACCAAGACGCAGCAGGGCGGCAGCTACACCTTTATCTTCCGGGCCACCGGTGTGAACCGGGATGGCGAGCCTGTGAAGCGCGAGGTTGTCCGCTCGAAATACGTCGAAGGCTTGGTGCGCAAACCGCCCGAGACCGGACGCCCGGGTGGCGGCGATGGTGGCTTTGACAAAGAGTGTTGCGAGCGTATCTTGCGGGCGCTCAAAACCCAGACGGAGCTGTTGTCGAAGCTTTCAGATCGCTGACGGATCTTTTGCGCGCAGGCCCACCGGCTTGCGCGCGCCTAGGCCCGGTTGAGCGAGACAAAGAACCGGGTTCCTTTGCCCACTTCGCTGACCAGCCCCAAGGGATGGCCCAGTTGCGCACAGGCCCGCTCGACAATGGCAAGACCCAGGCCCAGGCCATCGCTGGTGCGCGGTGAAAGACGCTCGAACTCTTTGAAGATGCGCTCTTGATCTTCCTCCGAGATGCCGGGGCCAGTATCGGCCACATCCACGCGTACCTCGCCCGCGCGCGGGCGCACCCCCACCAAAACCTTGCCGTCTTGGGTATATCGCACCGCGTTGCCGATGAGGTTTTGCAAGATCCGGCGCAGATAGCCCGCATCGCTGAGCACCCATGCGGATGTGCCCACAATGCGCAAATCCACGCCTTTAAGCTTCGCCGTTGGTTCAAACTCATCGCGCAAACCCGACAGAAGCTGACCCAGATGGACCGGCGTGACATCCAGATGCACAGCACCTGCATCCAGTTGCGAGATGTTGAGCAGGGCATCGAT
>JBCBNR010000117.1:0-8141 GCA_039821665.1 Pseudomonadota bacterium | reverse complement strand
GCCTGCCCCCATGCGATTGATCCCAGTCTTTCTTACTGTCCTTTTGGCTCTTGGTGCCTGCGTCACCGGCCCCGTATTGGGCTATGGGCCCGAGGCAACGAGCACCCGCTACACCCCGCCCGAACGCTCCGGCCTGGTGGGCGTGCGTCCCTATCCCACGCGCGACGATGTGTGCTGGGTCATTGGCGAGAACGCAGCAGTGGCAGAGCTTTTGGATGACAGCGCCACTTTGGTCGGGTGTCCCAAGCACGAGATCGGGGCAATGGCAGACCTGAAGAGCCGCGGTGCACAGGTGGTCGAGCATGCCCGCTTTTGGACCCTGCTCTCCGTGCCGGGTTAAGGCCCTGCCCGGGTCACCCGCTCTATAAAATCGCGGATATGGTCCAAGGCACCATAGCGGGGCAGATCCATGTGCTGACCCTTGGGATAGAGACGCAAGGTTGCATTGGGCGCGCTCTGTCCGTTGATCCGGGCATGGGCCACCGGGATCACCTGATCGCGGGCACCGTGCAAAATCAGCACGTCGGTCTGTAGCCCCCGCAGGCGCTGGGCGGTGTTGTAGCCCTCGTCCCACATCAGCCAGCAGGCGGGGAACAGCGGATAGGCTGCTTGGGCCGCCGCACAAAGGCGCGTGAACCCGGCCTCGATCACCAAGCCCGCAGGGGGTGTTTGCGTGGTGGTGGCCAGTGCCGTGGCCACAGCCGCACCCAAAGAAGTTCCCCAATAGACACGCCGCCCTGGGGGCACGACCTGGCCCATGAGGCGGTTCAGTTGCGCGTCCAGCCGCTGCGCATCGGCAACCAGCCCAGCCTCGCTGGGCGCACCGGGCTGGCCCGCGCTGCCCCGATAGGCCAGCACAGCAAAACCATAACCTTGCGCGGCCATGGCCCGCATGCGCGTTTGTGCATCCGCAAGCCGCCCACCATTTCCCAAGAAGTACAGGATCACAGGCGCATCAGCCTGTGGCGCGCTCAGCCAGACCTGCACCGCGGGTGCACCGTCCAAGCGCACCATGCGCTCGCCTGAGGAAAGTTGCACCGATGGTCCGGGCTGGAAGGGATAGATCAGCGCATGGCGATTGGCCAACAACAGCGCAGCGACAGCGCCGTAAGCCACAAGCACCACCGCTGCCGCGAAAAGGGCCCGGGTCAGCGTGCGCCTCATTGCCCGGGCAGGGCCTTATCCTCGTCCGTCTCGCGGATATACCGGTCGATCACGCCAGGGATTTGCGACATTTGTTTGCGCAAGTTCTCGGGAAACCAGGTTTGGCGCAAATGGGTAAAGCCCGGCACCCCTTGCAGCACACGGCTGGTGCCCAAGGTACAAAAGGCCTTGGGCTGCGCGCCCGCCGCCTTCACCCGCGCCAGCAGCAGCTCTGCATCCGCGCGGCTCAACTCCACCCTTTGGGTATGGGCATAAAACTCGCGCCTGGAATGATAACTTAGAAACAACTCCACCCACCTGGTAGTCGCCCCGTAATGCACATCCCCCCGCTCGGGCAGGGCCGAGACCGAAAAGGTCCCCGCAGGATCGAAGATCACCTGCTCGGAGGCATTCACCACAAGTGCCGTATGCGCGCCCGAGCCGGTGCGGCTCGACACCATAGTGATCAGCATCATATGGGGGGTGTCTTGGCTGACATGTCGCGCGCGCGCGATGTCCTCAAACGGTGCCCGTGCATCCTCCGCACACGCGGCCAAGAGGATCAGCACACCGATTGCAAAGCAGCGCGTCAGGGCGCGCATTGCCGCAAAGCTTGGGCATAGACGGTGCCATAGGCATCGTTGAAGCGGACCACCACAGGATCGTCGAACTCGGACGTGCTCGCCACCCGCTCCATCATGGCCATCAGCGCATCCTGCGCACCCCGGCCCCCATGGGCATCGAACCGCTCCAACATGCAATCGGCCTGGGCGCGGGCCGCCCCGGGGCCGGGTGCGGCGCGGCCCAAACGGGTCTCCAACGCTTGGGTAAAGGCACCCAGCGCCTCCACATCACGGGGTGATACCTCGGCGCGGGCCATAAAAGGCAACGCCGTCAGGCCCGCCGCGATTAAGAGTTGAAGATGGCCAAGAATACCAAAACCGCCGCGGAAAAGCCGAACACCCAGACCCAGAACTTCATGAACCCCTCAAAGGTCCGTTCCTGTTCGGTGATGTCCATCTCGCCGTGCTTATGCTCGCCCATGGCAAACCTCCGTTACGCTCGCTTGGGTCTTCCTATCATGGTGCCAAAAAATGTCGAGCGGTCGGATGTCACACGGGCGGGTTTTGGGCCTCATCGAGGGTGGTCAGCCGAAAGCCGATCCGGGTGGGCGTCTCGCTCAACTTTGGCGCTGCGCGCAGCATCACATTCAACTGGCTCACATGCTGGATCAACTGGGTTTTCACCCCATCGGGACCGGCCCCGTAAAAAGTGATCACGTCGGGTGCGAAAAACCCCATGCCTTGGATGTGCAATTTGCCCGCATCCGACCCGGCAAATCCCATCGCCACCTCGTGATCCCCGTCCAACTGCTTCTCGAAGTGCTGGATATACACCACCAACCGCTCATAGGCCCATTCGGCCGGGGATTTCTGCTCCACCGGTCGCTTTTGCAAAGCATCCGGCAAAGGCTCTTGCTCGGGCGAGCGGTCCTCGTCGCGAAGATGAGCCGCATGGGCAAGGTGCATCGCGGCGTTCTCGGCCGCCTCAGCGCTGGTTTTGATCTGTGACATCTGGGCCTCCCTTTGGTCCAGACCCTGGGCCGAGGGCCAAGGTTGGTCAAGCGCCAGTCTGCCCCTTCGCTTTTGCGCAAATATCCCGGGGAGTCCCGAAGGGACGGGGCAGAGCCCCAGCGCGCCCCATCAGACTTCTTGGAGGGGCGCTCAAATGTCAGGTCGGGCGTGCCCGCCTGCGCTAGGGCGCGGGGTCCGTGTCCTGTTTCATCCTATAGGCCCAGGCGCCGTCGGGCCTGCGCGCGCGCGTGGTCTCGCCCATCGCGTGCAGGTGATTCAAATGCCCCACGGCCTCGGCAAGCGCCAGGCCGTATTCACCCGCCCCGATCTCGCGCCGGTAAAGCGGGGCAAAACACTCATGGGCCGTGCGCGGCGCACTTAAATGGGCGCGCAACCGGGCCAGCGCCTGGTGGTGGTTGTCGATCAATTGCCCCAGCCGCGTGGCGATCCCTGTAAAGGGCAGCTTGTGGCCCGGCAAGCATAGCGCTGAGTTCTCAGCCCCTGCACGCAGGCGCGCGCAGGCCTCCATCCAGTCACCTACCGTGTCCGCCTCCGGCTCGGTGGGGTAGACGCCCAGATTGGGCGAGATCCCGGGCAGGATCTGATCGCCTGCCAGCACCAGTGTGCCATCCTCGCTCCAAAGTGTGGCATGTTCCGGCGCATGCCCGTGGCCCATGCGCACCCGCCAAACCCGCCCGCCAAGCGTCAGGGTCTGCCCGTCTTGCAGCCGTCTGAAGCCCAAGGGAATGGGTGCGACCATATCGCTGAAATTGTAGGGCCGGTCCTGGGTTCGCGCCTCCAACATCTCAGGGGCCATGCCTGCGCTGCGGTAAAACGCCAATTGCTCGGGCGTTGCCCGCTCTTGCACATCCAAGGTCAGCATACGCGCCATCAACCAAGCGGTGCGGCTCGCCCAGATCTCAGCGCCTGTGCGCGCGGCCAACCACCCCGCATTGCCGACATGGTCCGGGTGGTGATGGGTCAAAAGGATCCGCCGCAGGGGCCGGTTTGCCAAAGGCCCTTCCAAAAGCCGCGACCACAGCGCCACCCCGCGCTTCGAATGCAGGCCGGTGTCGACCAAGCTCCACCCGTCCTCATCCTCCAGCGCATAGACGTTCACATGATCCAGCTTCATGGGCAAAGGCAGGCGGATCCAGTGGACCCCGGACGCCACCTCCACCATCTCCCCGTCCCCGGGTGCGACCTCCCAGGGAAAGCGGATCACACCATCGGCCATATCAAGAGGCCAAGGCCGTCAGATCCATCCCATAAAGATGTGCGGCCCCACTTTGGGTAGAGGCCACAAGCCCCGGCACTTCACACAGCAGGTGATGGATGTGAAACGCCGCCAAGGCGCGCCGGTTAGCATCATCCGAGACCTGGGCCGCTTTCAGCAGATAATGGGCGCCTAGGGTTAGACCAAAGGCGCGCAGATAGCTTGCGGCCCCTGCGAAGCGGTCGTTCAACTCGGCCTCCAACAAATGCTCAAGCCCTGCGCGCAGGGCGCCTGTCGCATTCATCAGACTGTCGCGCAGGCCCGCATCGGCCTCTGCCGCCGCGGTCGCCTCAACCTCGTCCAGCAAACCGCGCGCCGCTGCACCCCCATCGGCCAGTTTGCGCGCAACCAAGTCCATGGCTTGAATGCCGTTTGTGCCCTCATAGATCGCCGTCACCCGCACATCGCGGTAAAACTGCGCGGCACCTGTTTCCTCGATAAAGCCCATACCCCCATGGACCTGTACGCCCATCTCGGCCACCTCACAGCCGATATCTGTGCCAAAGGCTTTGGCAATCGGCGTCAGGAACGCGCCCCGTGCGGCCTGGGTCTGTGCCGCCTCACCCTCCAGGCTGCGCCCCAGATCCAGGCTGATCGCTGTCTCCAGGCAGATCGCGCGGACCGAGGAGGTGAGCGCCTTCATCGTCATCAGCATTCGACGCACATCCGCATGGTCCGCGATGGTGCCCGTGCCCCCTTCGATCGGGACGCGACCCTGGCGGCGCTCCAGCGCATAGGCCATAGCTTTCTGGGTCGCGGCCTCTGCCTGGCTCAGGCCTTGGACGCCCACGCCCAAACGCGCGTTGTTCATCATCGTGAACATCGCGGCCATCCCGCCGAACTCCGGCCCGACCATCCAACCGGTGGCCCGGTCATATTCCATCACCGCCGTGGGGCTGCCATGCAGGCCCAGCTTATGCTCGAGCGAGATCACCTTAAGGCTGTTAGCAGGACCAGGCGCACCGTCCGCATCCGGCAGATATTTCGGCACCAAAAACAGCGATATGCCCTTCGTGCCCGGCTTGCCATCCGGGGTGCGCGCCAGCACCAAATGGCAGACATTCCCGCCAAAATCGTGATCCCCCCAGGAGATATAGATTTTCTGACCCGAGATCGCCCAGGATCCGTCGCCGTTCGGTTCGGCCTTGCTGCGCAGCGCGCCCACGTCCGAGCCTGCCTGGGGTTCCGTCAGGTTCATGGTGCCGGTCCATTCGCCCGAGATCAGTTTGGGCAGGTAAAGCGCCTTGATCTCTTCGCTGGCGTGATGCTCCAAAGCTTCGATCTGCCCTTGGCTCATCAATGGGCACAAGGACAGGGACAGGCACGCGGTTGCCATCATCTCGCCCACGCAGGTGGCCAGGGTCTGAGGCAAGCCCATCCCGCCGAACTCGGGATCAGCGGAGATCCCCACCCAGCCCCCTTGCGCAATCGCGCGATATCCGTCCGCATAGCCAGGCGAGGTGCGCACCACCCCGTTTTCCAAACGGGCCGGCGTTTGATCGCCCGCCCAGTTGAGCGGGCTGAGAACATCCTCGCTCAGCTTCGCGGCCTCGCCCAAAATGGCGGTGGTCATCTCGGATGTGGCTTCGGCAAAGCGCGTTGTTTGGGACAGACGGTCTGCGCCCAACACGTCGGACAGATAGAATTGCATCTCAGAGATCGGGGCGTGGTAGGTCATCGTCACCTTCCGGGGCTGGTCATGGGCTGAAATTCTGCTACCCCACGCTACCGTTCCGCCTGCGCCCAAACAAGGACAACCCCGCGTCATGACGTCTGAGCAGAAAAACACCATCCGGCTGAGCCCGACGGAGCGGGGGGTGCGGGCCGGGGCCTATCTGCTGGGCGAGGGGGAGGTGGTCGCCTTCCCCACCGAGACGGTTTACGGCCTGGGGGCGGATGCGCGCAATCCAAAGGCGGTGGCGCGGATCTATGCCGCCAAGGGGCGGCCGTCCTACAACCCTTTGATCGTCCATGTGGCCGATCTTGCCGCGGCGCGCGCGCTGGTCGAGATGCCGCCGTTGGCCCTGTCCCTGGCAAATGCGTTCTGGCCCGGCCCGCTGACCCTGGTTCTGCCCGCCATCGGTGGGACCGTGGCCGACGCGGTGCGCGCGGGCCTGCCCACCCTTGCGGTTCGCGTGCCCGCCCATCCCTTGGCCCAGGCTCTGATCCGGGCAACCGGCGCGCCGCTTGCAGCCCCCTCCGCCAATCCCTCCGGCCATATCAGCCCGACGACGGCAGACCATGTGATGGACGCGCTGGGCGGCAAAATCGCCGCTGTTCTGGATGATGGCCCCTGTGCCGTGGGGGTTGAGAGCACGATTGTCGGCTTTCAGGATCGGACCCCGGTTCTGTTGCGCCCCGGCGGAGTGCCTTTGGATGCGCTGACGGCCAAATGCGGTGTGCCGATCCTCGCCAAAGGCGCGGGCGGGGAGGTCAGTGCGCCGGGTCAGCTTGCGTCGCACTATGCGCCGCGCCTGCCGATGCGCCTGAACGCCACCCGGCCTGAGGGGCGCGAACTGTGGCTCGCCTTTGGGGCGCTGGGTGGATACCGCGGGTTAACCCTGTCCGAGACGAAAGATCTGAACGAGGCGGCGGCCAATCTCTTTGCCCATATGCACAGGTTGGATGAGGTGGGCGCAGAGTTGGGGGCCACCGGCATCGCGGTTGCGTCCGTGCCCGCCGAGGGGCTGGGCCTTGCAATCAATGATCGGTTGAGCCGGGCAGCCGCTGACCGCCCGGCCCAAGAGGCTTAGGCGCTCTTGCGGCGACGGGCCATAAGCCCAAGACCCGCAAAGGCCGCAAGGCCAAGCGGCAGGCTTGCCGGGATCGGCACGGATGCGGTCACAACCCGCACCCAGTCGCCCGGTTGAGTTACGACAAAGTCCGCCGACAGCACATTGCTTCCTGCAACAAAGCTGAGGCTGTCATTGCTCTCAAGCCCGCGTGCATTGAACGGCGCTGTCTGATCGCCCCCGCCGGTTGGCGTGGTATAGTTGGTGCCCGCGGCCCCCAATTGCCCGGTGGATGCGGCCTCTAGCGTGCCAAGCCCATCGGACATGGTGCCCAGGATCATACCCGAAAAGGTCCAATCCACCGCATGGCCCAGCCGTGGGTTCGATCCGTTGAGAAAGATCATGTGGCTGTCCACACGGGTGCCTTGCGTGATCACGCCCTGGTCCGTGGTGATGTCCGCAGTCAGGACATAATTCTGGACCTCGTCGAATGCCTGCATGCCCGTGTTGGTAACACTGTCATCCGTGGCATTGGCCGGGGCGGCGATGATCTCAGCCGCGGTCCCGGCCGTGCTGAGGCCGGCAGAAAAGCCAAGCACAGCAGCCGAGGCGGGCATACATACAAAGGCGGCCAGCGCTGTGGCCGTTAAAAGTAATTTTCGTTGCATATTGGTACTCCACTAATTTTGAACGAAGTACACACACCATAAAACGCACCGATCACACTCGGTGTGCTCAGCATGATGCCAATTTTGCAGCTGTTGGGCGAGGGGCGCGCGCGTTGGCGCGCGCCCAAAGTCTATCCTCTTAAGGATATTTATTCACGAATTTTCGCTAATCGATCAGCTTCCAGCCCGATTGTTTCGGCAAGAACGCCTCCACCGCGGCTGTGGCCACTACGATTTTGCCCGCAGCGCCCATCACATCCAAGCCGCCCTCGACCGCTTTTACGGACACTTGTCCGCGGGGAAGACCCGCTTTCAGGCGATCCAAATCCACAGCGTCGGGGTCTTGGACACCTACGGTGACCCGCACCTCCATCTCGTCATGGGACAGCCCCGTTGCCTCGAACAACGGCAGCGAGGAATGCCGGATCGCGTCTTCGATGGCGCGCGCGGCGGCCTTGGTATAGTCGCCCCCATACAGATCGTTGCCTTGGCCCATTTCAATGATGAAGCGCTGCATCAGGCCCGCTCCATCGCAAAGCGCACGGTTAGAACGGCGTTGGCGATCACCGTGGGTTTGCCGCCATCCGCGCGGGGCACATCCAGGCCGCCCTTACGCACCACAATCTCGGGCTGACCGTAGGGGAAAGGCTCGGTCAGGGCCTCTGGGTCCACGGCGTCCGGGTCTTGCACGCCGATCTCCACTAGGATGCGCATGGCCTCTTTGGGAAAGCCGTAAAGCTCGGCCACG
>JBCBNR010000116.1:0-8183 GCA_039821665.1 Pseudomonadota bacterium | reverse complement strand
GCTCTTTACGGGCGAAAAGCGGGTGGCGATCACCCCAGACAGCGCCAAGCATCTGCAAAAACTCGGCTACGAGGTCGCGATCGAGACCGGCGCGGGTGACGCGGCGCGGTTCTCGGACGAGGCGTATGCTGACGCGGGCGTGTTGGTGCTGCCCAATGCTGATGCGTTGTGGCAGGCCTCTGACATCGTGCTCAAAGTACGCGCGCCTGAGCCCCAGGAAATGGGCCGGATCAAAGACGGCCAAACCCTGATCTCCTTTATCTGGCCCGGCCAGAACGCTGAGATGCTGGAGGCATTGAAGGCAAAGAACGTAACAGCCTTGGCGATGGATATGGTGCCGCGCATCAGCCGCGCCCAAAAGATGGATGCGCTCAGCTCTATGGCCAATATCGCGGGCTACCGCGCAGTGATCGAGGCGGGCAACAATTTCGGCCGGTTCTTCACTGGTCAGGTCACGGCTGCGGGCAAAGTGCCGCCCGCCAAGGTTTTGGTGGTGGGCGCAGGCGTGGCTGGTTTGGCGGCCATCGGCACCTCCACCTCGCTCGGCGCAATCACATATGCCTTCGATGTGCGCCCTGAAGTGGCCGAACAGATCGAGTCCATGGGTGCTGAGTTCGTCTTCTTGGATTTCGAGGAAAGCGCCCAGGATGGCGCGGCCACAGGTGGCTATGCGGCCCCCTCCAGCCCCGAGTTTCGCGAAAAGCAGCTGGAAAAGTTCCGCGAACTTGCGCCTGAGGTTGATATCGTCATCACCACCGCCCTGATCCCAGGGCGTGATGCGCCGAAACTGTGGCTCAAAGACATGGTCGAGGCGATGAAACCCGGCTCGGTCGTGGTGGACCTAGCCGCCGAAAAGGGCGGCAATTGCGATCTGACGGTGATGGATCAAAAGGTGATGTCGGAAAATGGCGTGACCATCGTCGGCTACACCGATTTCCCAAGCCAAATGGCCACCCAGTCCTCCACCCTCTATGGCAACAACCTGCGCCATATGCTCAGCGATTTGACGCCTGAGAAGGACGGCACCCCGAACGTCAACATGGAAGATGACGTGATCCGCGGGGCCACCGTAACCCACCAGGGCGAGATCACCTTCCCACCGCCGCCGCCCAAAGTGGCAGCGATCGCGGCCCAACCAAAGAAAGAAGCGCCCAAAGAACTGACGCCCGAAGAAAAGCGGGCCGAAGAAGTGGCCGCCTTCAAAAAGCAGACACAGACCCAAGTGGGGATGCTGGCCGCAGGTGGTGCGCTGGTGCTGGGGATCGGCTTGATCCCGGGGATGCCCGCGTCGTTCATGCAGCACTTCATCGTGTTTGTCTTGTCGGTCTTCATCGGCTTCCAGGTGATCTGGAACGTGGCCCACAGCCTGCACACCCCGCTGATGGCGGTGACCAATGCAATCTCGTCCATCATCATCCTCGGCGCGCTGATCCAGATCGGATCAAGCAGCATCCTGGTCACGCTGCTGGCCGCTTTGGGCGTGTTCATGGCCGCGATCAACATCTTCGGTGGATTCCTGGTGACACGGCGCATGCTCGCCATGTTCCAGAAGTCTTAAGGGAGTAGGGACAGATGGAAAATGCATTCACGATTGCGGCCTATGTGGTCGCGGCCATCCTGTTTATCCTCTCGCTTGGGGGGCTTTCGGGGCAAGAAAGCGCGAAACGCGCCGTGTGGTACGGCATTGCGGGTATGGCCATCGCCGTGCTCGCCACGTTGTTCGGCCCTGGCGCGGGGCTTTGGTACCTCTCGATCATCCTGATCGCAGGTGGTGCGGCGGTTGGGTATCAACTGGCCACGCGCGTGCAGATGACGCAAATGCCCGAGCTGGTGGCGATCATGCACTCGCTGGTGGGGCTGGCGGCGGTGTTTGTCGGCTTTAACGCGGATTTCACCATCTCGGGCGTCGAGGCGGCAAAGGCTGCGGGCGACGCGATCGAGGGCAGCTTTGCCACCCTGGTGGCCAAGAAAACCCCCATCGAGATTACCATTTTGCAAATCGAACTGGTGTTGGGCGTCTGGATCGGGGCAGTTACCTTCACTGGCTCGGTCATTGCCTATGGCAAGCTTTCGGGTGGCTCCAGCCTGTTGCCGTTCAAGATCGACACGGCCGCCATCCAATTGCCCGGCGGCCATATGCTCAACGCAGGGGCCGCGGCCCTGTCGGTGCTGTTTGCCATCTGGTACTTCAACGGCGGTGGGTTCTTTGCGCTGTTCTTGCTTACGCTGCTGGCCCTGTTTATCGGCTATCACCTGATCATGGGGATCGGCGGGGCGGACATGCCGGTCGTGGTTTCGATGCTGAACTCCTATTCCGGTTGGGCGGCGGCGGCCATCGGCTTTAGCCTTGGCAATGATCTGTTGATCGTTGTGGGCGCGCTTGTCGGCTCGTCCGGTGCGATCCTCAGCTACATCATGTGCAAGGCCATGAACCGATCGTTTGTGTCCGTGATCTTGGGGGGCTTTGGCGGCGCAAGCGGCGAGCAACAGGCCGTTGAGGGCGAAAAGATCGAGATCGACGCCGACGGTGTTGCCTCTGCCCTTGAGGACGCGGACAGCGTGGTCATCGTGCCCGGCTATGGCATGGCGGTGGCGCAAGCCCAGCAATCTGTGTCCGAGTTGACCAAACGTCTGCGGGGGGCCGGCAAGACCGTGCGCTTTGCCATCCACCCGGTTGCGGGCCGCTTGCCCGGGCACATGAACGTGCTTTTGGCAGAGGCAAAGGTGCCCTATGATATCGTGCTTGAGATGGACGAGATCAATGATGATTTCCCAGACACGGATGTGGTGATCGTCATCGGCTCGAACGACATCGTAAACCCATCGGCCCAAGACGATCCAAACTCTCCCATCGCGGGCATGCCCGTTCTGGAGGTCTGGAAAGCCAAGCAGGTCTTCGTGTCAAAGCGCGGGGCAGGAACGGGCTATTCGGGCATCGAGAATCCGTTGTTCTTTAAGGACAACACCCGGATGTTCTATGGCGATGCCAAGGCGTCGGTAGATTTGTTGTTGCAGAAACTCAGCTAATTGCTGCACTGCACACTTGCTTATGGCCGTGGGAAGTGGTTTCGCTTCTCACGGCCATTTTTTGACCGCACTTAGGCGGCACCAGCCACAACAGTTGAAACCGAAGAGAAGCTTAAAGGCACGGATCTTATGACTCAGCGCAGTGATTATTTGTTTACGTCTGAAAGCGTGTCCGAAGGACATCCAGACAAAGTGTGTGACCGGATTTCGGATGGGGTGCTCGACGCATTCTTGTCCCAAGATCCCGAGGCGCGAGTGGCGTGCGAGACCTTCGCAACCACTGACCGCGTAGTGATCGGGGGCGAGGTGCGCGGGCCTCAATCGGTGATCGACAGCGTCGAGCAAATCGTGCGCGACTGTGTGCGCGACATCGGCTACGAGCAGGACAAGTTCCATTGGAACACGTTGGAGGTGACCAACCTTCTGCACGAACAATCCGCACATATCGCCCAAGGCGTGGATTCGGGTGACGGCAAGGAAGAAGGTGCGGGCGATCAGGGCATCATGTTCGGCTATGCCTGCGATGAGACGCCCGAACTGATGCCAGCCCCGATCCATTATGCCCACGCGATCCTGCGTCGCTTGGCGGAGGTGCGCAAAAACGGGACCGAGCCAAAGCTGGGCCCGGATGCGAAATCGCAGCTGTCGATCGAGTACAAAGGCGGCAAGCCGGTGGGCGTCTCGTCGCTGGTGCTGTCTACCCAGCACCTGGACCCGGATCTCACCTCGGTAGATGTGCGCGAGATCGTGGAGCCCTATATCCGCGAGGTGCTGCCCGAGGGCTGGTTGACCCACGCCACCGAATGGCACGTGAACCCCACGGGCGCGTTCGTGATCGGGGGGCCGGATGGCGATGCGGGCCTTACGGGCCGCAAGATCATTGTGGACACCTATGGCGGCGCGTCGCCCCATGGGGGCGGTGCGTTTTCGGGCAAAGATCCCACCAAGGTGGACCGCTCGGCCGCCTATGCGGCGCGTTATCTGGCCAAGAATGTGGTGGCCGCAGGGCTTGCCAGCCGGTGTTGCTTGCAGCTCAGCTATGCCATTGGCGTTGCCAAGCCGTTGTCGATCTACGTGGACACCTATGGCACCGGCACCGTGGACAGTGCCAAGATCGAGGCAGCGGTGGCCAAGGTCATGGACCTGACCCCGCGCGGCATCCGCGAGCATTTGGGCATGAACCGCCCGATCTATCAGCGCACGGCGGCCTATGGCCATTTTGGTCGCGCGGCTGAGGCTGATGGCGGTTTTTCCTGGGAGAAGGCCGATCTCGTGGACGAGATCAAAGGCCACATCTAAGCCCATGACAGGGCCGCGCTGATCATGGGTGCGGTCCTGCGACTGTCTTTGCTGCTGAGCATCGCCCTGATGCTCGGCCGCGCCTCGGGCCTGGTGCGCGATGTCGTGTTGGCCGCACGTTTTGGTGTCAGCGACCAGGCCGATCTCGCGGTCACCCTGCTGACCTTGCCCGATATCGTTGTTGGGCTTCTTCTGACCGGGGGCTTCACCGCCGCCCTGGTGCCTGCGTTTCGACTGATGGGGTCTCAGGCCCGTCCCTTGCTTATGCGCACGCTTGTTTGGGTGGGGCTTGGCTTTTCGCTGCTGGCCCTTGTGGTGGCAAGCTTTCCGGGGGTCGTGCTGGGGCTGCTGAGCCCCTCGACCCCGTTTATGTTTCTTCGCACCGCGGCGTTCCACCTGCAAGTCACCACCCTGGCGCTGCCGCTTGCGGCGCTCGCTGGAGTTCTGTTGGCCTTTGCCAACGCGCGCGAGCGGTTCTTTGCCCCCGGTTTGGGCACCCTGGTGTTCAATCTCAGTGTGATTGCCGCCCTGTTGTTGCTGGCCCGGGGGACCTTGGCGTTCTGGCCGGTGGTGGCGGGGATCGTTGCGGGGGCCTTTGCGCGGGTTCTGCTGGTGGGCTGGATGGCAGCCACAGCACCCGGTGAAGGCGCGCGCGCAGGCGTTGTGCCGCCTGGTCTGGCCAAGCGCTTTGTCTTTGGCATCCTGGCCACCGGTCTGCTGGTTGCCATGCCCATCCTTTTTCGCAGCCTCACAGCGGCGCAAGCGGGCGGGGCGCTGTCGGCCTTTGCCTATGCGTTGAAGCTGTTTGAACTGCCCACAGCTTTGGTCTTCGCCCCCCTGGCCACCGTTCTGCTGCCCCGCTTGACCGGACTTTATGCAACCAACGCCCAAAACCATGGGCCGCTGCCCCAGGCCCTAGCGGCCAGCCTGCTGGTGTCGTGCGTGGCTGTGGTGCTGGGATGGGTGTTTGGGGCCGATCTGGTGCGCATCATCTTTGGCTATGGCGCGATGACAGCCCAAGGGCTGGCCCAGATCACTGTCTTTGGGCAGGTGATGTTCCTGGCCTTGCCCGGTGCGGGCGTCGCACTGATCTGTGCGGCGGGCCTGAACGCCCAGGGTCGTGTGGCTCGGGTGCTGGCGGGCACCGGGTTGGCCGCAGCCCTTGCCCTGGCGGTTGCCGCATACGGGTCGCCCCTTTGGGGCTTTGTGGTGTTTTACACCGCCTGCGGGCTTGCCCATGCTCTGGCTTTGGGTTTGCGTCCACCCATGCCGTCGCGGGCCGCCTTGCTGCGCGCGCTGGCCTTTGCGCTTGCCGCCCTTTTGGTCTGGGGCCTGTCTTGGGCCACACTAGGCCAATCGCCCTGGTTGCGCGCTGCCTTGTGCCTGCCCGCCGCTGGCCTTCTTTTCGCCCCCTACTTGGGCATTGTCCTGAAGATAAGGCGCATTGCATCGGGTCCAGCAACCCTCTAGCCCCGGCTTTGCGAGTGGGAGAGACAGGCGCACCATGTGCGGAATTTTCGGAGCCTTCAGCCACAGTGGTCAGCCCCTGGATGACGCGACCGCCCATGCCATGGCCCAAGCGTTGGACCACCGGGGCCCGGACGCGCAAGGTTGGGCCAGCCATTCAGGCGTGACCGTTGGCAACACACGCCTGTCGCTGATCGATCTCAGTGCCGCGTCGAACCAACCGCTGGTGGACGAGGACGGAGCCGTGGCCCTGGTCCAGAACGGCGAGATCTACAACTATATCGAGTTGAGAGAGACGCTGATGGCTCTCGGCCATCGTTTTCACACGACCGGTGATACCGAGGTTCTGTTGCGGGCCTATCTGGAATGGGGCGAGGGGTTTGTCACACGGCTCAACGGGATGTTCGCGATTGCGCTGCATGACCGCCGCTCAGGCGCGCTGCTTTTGGCCCGCGACCGGCTGGGGGTAAAGCCGCTTTATCTGGCGCAGGTTGGCGCGAGGGTGTTCTTTGCCTCCGAGATCAAGGCGCTGTTGTCGGCGGGCGTGGTGGCGCGCGCGAACCTGACGGCCCTGTCCCAATACCTTGCGCTGAACTATGTGCCGTCACCGCTGACTGCGTTTGAGGGCGTACACCACCTGCCGCCCGCCACCTGCCTCCGGCTAGACGCAAGCGGCGAGACGCGCAGCACCTATTGGCGGCTGAGCGATGTGCAGCCCGAGCCGGATATGGACGCTAGCCAAGCGCAAGCCACGTTACGCGACCTTTTGGACGAGGCGACCCGGGTGCGACTGCGCGCCGATGCGCCCTTTGGCGCGTTCCTGTCGGGTGGCTTGGACAGCACGTCCGTCGTGGCCTCCATGCGCGACCATATGGCCGGGGCGGTGCGGACATACTCCATCGGATTCGACGACCCGCGCTTTGATGAAACACCCCATGCAAAGGCCGCGGCTGCAAGGTTCAAGACCGAACACAAGGTGCAAATCGCCGAGCCTGACACCACGCGCCTGTGGCCCCATTTCATCCATGCCTGCGACCAGCCCCATGGCGATGTGTCGTTCATGCCCATGGGAATGGTCAGCGCGCTGGCCGCTCGGGACGTGAAAATGGTTCTGACCGGCGATGGCGGTGACGAGCTGTTTGCGGGCTATACCAAGTATCTGACCGCCCATGAAAGCGATGCGTTGTCCGGCCCCAATTGGCCCGAACGCTTTGCCCGCGACACGGGCCTGTTCGGACCGGACGCACAGTTTATGGGTGATCTGGCGGATGCGTTTGCCGCCGACCCCCATGCGCCCCTGTCCCGCGCGATCGCATCGGTCCCGCATCAGGACCCGATCAACCAAATGCTCTATGGGGACACCACAGTGCTGCTACCGGGCAACAATCTGGTCAAGCCCGATCGCATGGCCATGGCCCACTCGCTGGAGGTGCGCGCGCCTTTCTTGGACTACCGCATGGCGGAATTCGCGTTCCAAATGCCCGGCGCGCTGAAGCTGGAGGGGGGCGAGACCAAAGCGATTTACAAGGCCGCCATGCGCGAGATTGTGGGCGATACGTTGACCTATAGGGCCAAGCAGATGTTCACCGTGCCCATTGGTGAATGGTTCCGTCAGGCGCTGGCAGGCTATTGCCGCGAGGTTCTGCTGTCCGGGCGCTTTGCGGCACGCGGCCTTGTGGATGGCGCCTGGCTGGAGCGTTTGGTCGAAGATCATATCGGCGGACGCGCAAATCACACCCGCCAGGTGCGCGCGCTGATCTCGCTGGAGCTTTGGTTCCGCCTGTTCATCGACCAAGATCCGGCCACCCTGGCCGAGGCGCGCCCGTGATGCGGTTTATCTTGATCACCAACCAGCCCGAGATTGCGGCCTATGCCGCGGATCAGGGGGTGAATTTGGTGATGCTGGACCTGGAGGTTTTGGGCAAAGCGGACCGACAGGGCCATGTGGACAGTTGGAAAAGCCACCACCAAATAGACGAGCTGCCAGCCCTGCGTGCGGCCCTGCCCCCTGGACGACTGATGGTGCGGATCAACCCGCTGAACCCAGGCTCGAAAGCGGAGATTGATGCGGTGGTGGCCGCCGGTGCCGACTGGATCATGGTGCCCATGTTTCGCAGCGCCCAAGAGCTTTCGGCTCTCAAGGCCTTGATCGCGGGGCGCGCGCGCCTGATGCCCTTGGTCGAGACGGTGGGCGCACTTGCCTCGATCTCGGCCTGGTCGGCCCTGCGCCCGGATGCGGTGCATTTCGGCCTCAACGATCTGCATTTGGAACTTGGGTCAGACTTTATGTTCCAGCCCCTGGCCGATGATACCTTGGCAGGGCCCTGTGCCGCGCTGCGTGCCGAGGGCATTCCGTTTGGCATTGGTGGTGTGGCCAAGGCAGGCGAAGG
>JBCBNR010000115.1:0-8203 GCA_039821665.1 Pseudomonadota bacterium | reverse complement strand
CCGGTTTGCGCTGCTCGTCCGCCAAGGCTTACTTATCCCCAGTGCGCCGAGCGCGGCGCAATCTGGATGTGCTGACCCATGCCCAGGCCTTGGGCCTGGTGTTCGACGCGGACGATCCGCGCAAAACCACAGGTGTGCGTCTGCTCCAAAAGTCCGCCCAGCGGACCCTGACTTTGCGTCCAGGGGGCGAGGTGATTTTGGCCGCTGGCGCCATCGGCTCTCCACAATTGCTGGAGGTCTCGGGAATTGGGCGGGGGGATGTTCTGCAGGCCGCAGGGATCGAACAGCGGGTTGATGCCCCCCAGGTGGGTGAGAACCTGCAAGATCACCTTCAGATCCGCCTTGTCTACGAGGTGAACGTGCCCACCTTGAACGATGCGATCAACAACTTGATCCCGCGTGCGGGCATCGCCCTGAAATATGCGCTTCAGCGCAAGGGCCCGATGAGCCTGGGGGCAAGCCAAGTGGCGGTGTTCGCCCGGTCGATGGACAGTCTTGAAACCCCAGACATCCAGTTCCATTTCCAACCGCTCAGCGCGGACAAACCTGGCATCAAAATGCACCCGTTTTCGGGGATGACCTCGTCGGTGTGCCAGTTGCGCCCCGAAAGCCGTGGACATCTGCACGTGACCTCACCGGATGCGCGGGTCTACCCCAAGATTGTGCCAAACTACTTGGATGCGATGGCCGATCAGCTTTGCGCCATTCGGGCGGTGCGCTTTGCCCGGGCGATGACCCGGACCAAAGCACTTGCCCCCCTGGTGGTGCGCGAGCATCTGCCCCAGACCGCACCGATGTCGGACGAGGATCATCTGGATGTGGCGCGCAACCTGTCGCAGACCATCTATCACCCCACCAGCACCTGCCGCATGGGCCCAGATCCTGGCGCTGTGGTGGACATTCGCTTGCGCGTAAACGGGGTGAAGGGGCTGCGGGTGGCCGATGCCTCGATCATGCCGCGCATCACGTCCGGAAACACCAACGCGCCGACCATTATGATCGGCGAGAAGGCGTCGGATTTGATCCTAGAGGACCGAAAGCGCGCCCAAATCTAGGCCGCGATTTGCGGGGCTTCGGGCACCAAATCCGTGGGCAAGCGCAGGTGCGCGGCAATGGCCCCACGGTCGAGCGACCCGCCCGCAAGCTTGGAGGCCTCGGCCAATCGCGTTGGCAATCGCTCGGCCCACAGGGTAAGATCCTCAGGCGCCAGGTCTGGATAGATCTCGCCCACCTCCTCGACCGTGCGGCCTTGGGCAAGCGCTGTTTTGGCGGCCAGGGCGTTTCGCAGACCAGCATAGGCGGTGGCAGAGATAAGCGTGTCGCGCGCGATCACGCCCAGGTCGCCCTCGCCTTCGATCTTGTCCCAATGGTCCACCAGCGCGTTGTTCGCGCGTTCCACCTGCATTTCGGCGACTAGCAGGGACAGGGCGTGACGCTGTGCCAGCACCTCTGCCGCCACGCCCATGACCGCATCGGCGCGGGCCGCTAGGATGCGTTGAAAGACGGTGATCTGAAACTCTGACAGCTGCAGCGACCGGGCCACATCCGCGGGCGCATTGCCCTGGATCAACTGAATTTCGGCGTTCAACCGCGCCTCGATCTGATTGAGGGTGGCAGGCTCCAACCCTTGGATGATCGACAATATATCGTCTTTGCTGATGCCCATGCGCAACATGCGACGGCCCGACCCCACATGGACCCTTTCCCTGCCCACCTGATCCAGTGCTGCAGTGATCTGGTCCATGTAAACCTGCAGATCGGCAGCACCCGCACTTGCAAGGATCTCGTCCAATTGAGTCTCGGCCTGGCTGATGGCCACATCCAATTGCGCCTCGACGTTCCGAGCTTCAGCCACCTGTTCCTCCATTTCGACGATTTTGCTGCGCAGCTCGTCATTGATTTCGGAGGCCTTGAACATCTTGATCACGGTGGAAATCACGATCGCCGCAAAAGCGGCGGCAAGCCCCGCCTTGCCAAGCGTCGCCCAACGTCCCGTGGTTGCACTGGCGGCAAGGGCGCGGGCACCGGTGCTTTTGAACAAATAGCCGATGGCATGCCCACCCAGCCATTGCAGCCCAATCCCCGCCAAAGAGGCGATGGCAACGCCCCCGGCGACTTGGCCGATCAGGTTCAAGGGATCATACACCCGATCCTTCATATCCAAGTATCCCGCATGTTCGCCGCTCGGATCGGGGGGCGGGAAGTTTTCAAGGGTCTGGGTGATCAGCCCCTCCAGATAGGTCGCCTTGGCCTGGATGCCTTTCAGTTGGGTGTCCAAGCCTTCCAGCACGGTTTTCTTGTCAATCTGGCTGGCGGTGATCGCCACCATCTCTGCGTGGAGTCCTTCGAGATCGGCGATCAGCCCTTCGGTTCGCCCCGGTTCCCATATTTTGAGACCGCTGATCCACTCGTCTACGGACAGGGTCGCATTCGAAATCCAATCAGCCATTGGTCTGTCCTTTCTCGGTAGCCTGCGCCCGCAGCTTGGCCAGAAGGTCGGCAGCGATCTGCGTGCTTTCCAGAATAAAAGCGTTGTCCCAGCCTTGGTCGATCATCGCCTCGGCCATGTCGATCCGGGCCGAGTTTGCGGCCTCGTGCACCACCAGGGCGCTGTCGCCAACGCTGGTGTCGAGCCCTTTTTCCGTCAGGGTCTTTTCCATCTCGGCGATCTCGGCTTTCATCCGCTTGGACTCGACAAACATTTCATTTTGCTCGCTGCGGAGCTTTGAAATCATCTGGCTGATGGCTGCACTGGAAGCCTCCAGATGGGCCATCTCTGCTTTTGCGTCTTCCAACCCAAAGCCAAGTTCTGTGACGCCAAAGGTAACAGCGCCCAGGATCGAGCGGCCCACGCGTGCGGTTTTGTCCAAAACCTTCATCACGCCGTCATGCTTGGGCAGCTTAAAGTCGGGCACGTCCATCACATCGGGCGCACCAAGCTTCGATGCGGTATCATCGAACCGACCCAATACCTCCATATAGCGGTTGGTCACGCCTTCAAGTTCGTCAAGCGAACTTAGGTAGGATTGGCACATATGGGCATAGGCTGTTTTCTTACGGGCAACTTCTTCGCGCAGACTTGTGAGCTCGGGCACGACCTTTTCCACGCCGACCGGATCGGGGAGTATGTTCCCGATGGTGTCCCCAACCGCCTTGCCTGCCTTGGGGATGGTTTTGGTCACAAACACCCCCATTTCGCGGCCTACAGTCTTTGAGGCTTTGGGAACGGTTTTGGTGACGAACACCTCCAACTCCCGGCCGATGGATTTGAAGAAAGACATCTGATCACCCCAGTGCTGCACAGATTTCTGGCGTGCTGTCGTCGCGCAGATCTTGGACGATGGTCGAATCCAGCCGTGTCGCGTCCACGATCTGCGTGTTCATAAAGCCCTTACAGATCATCCGCCGGGCGATATCGAGGGTGGCCAGAAACTCCGAGGCATCGACGGCGATGGTTTCCAACCGGTCGCGCAGTAGGTAAAACATCTGATTGTCATCGGGGTCAAAGATGTTCATCGCTTCGGCCAGTTCGCGCAACTCGCCGATCATGTTCAACGGTTCTTCCTCGCCTTCCGGCACCACGTAACCAGGGTCAAGCTTGACCGCGTTCTTCAAATTGTTGGTTTGGGTGACGGTCACGCCGGTCCAATTGTTGAACTCGGGGATCGCTTGGCTCAGGTAATCTTTGCGCAGCTCGTTGTTTTTGTGGGCAACAGCAAGCGCCACCCCCACAGACACAAAGGGTGTGGCGCGCGCGCCGAACTTCAGAACGCCTTTGGCAAGCCTCCCACCCAAGCTGGGGGGCTTTTTGGGGGCACCGGGGCCCGCAGGCGCGCCTGTGCCGCCCGTAACACCACCTGCAGGAGGGCGACCAGTGCCCGGCCAGGTGCGCGGGCGTGGCCGCGTGCCCGGGCGCGGCTGTGTGCCACCACTGCCGGTGGAGCCGGGGCGACCGGACGACGCCTTAAGCTTGCTGGCCACATAGTCTTTGCGCCAGGACCACAGCTCGTTGCCGATCGTGCCAGCACCCGAGATGGCCGAGAAGATCAGCATTTCTTGTGTGTTGAAGCTAAAGATCTCGAACGGCTCGTACTCGATCCCTGGCTTGTCGGTCAGGGTCAGGGCGGCGGATTGGTCGATGAAGCTCATCTTGGAGAAGATATCCATATACCGCATCCCCCAGGCAGTGTGCGCGGTGGCCCATTCATTGTGAAGGCTGGAGATCGTGTCGGCGGCCGTCTTGGCATCGCTCAGAAGCGTCTCCAACTCCCCAATCTTTTTGTCGTCCAGACCTCCGGGTGTCACAGGGGCGTCAGGGATCGTCGTGGTGGGAAGAATGATGTCGATATCTTCTTCCATCCCGTCGGATTGCAACGGGGTCACTTGGAATGCAGTTGACATAGCTGTCTCCTTTCCTCCGAGAGGGCTCGGAAGGCTCAAAAAAAAACTGTTGGAATTCGGTGTGGGGGTTAGGCGCGCCGTCGCCCTAGGCTGACAAGCGCCAGTGCCCCTGTCCCCGCAAGCAACAGGCCCGGCGGCAGGGGAACACCTGTGACAGGGGCGGTGAAGCGGACGTTATCAAACGCAAACAACGTCTGCTTACCATCGCGCGGCTCGACAAAAGTGCCGATATACAGCTCGAAGGTTTGACCCGCGAGGCTGGAAAGATCGGCCTTGAACCCATACCGCAGCGGACCGGAGCCGCTGTCGGTCACCTGTACGTCGTAGGCCAAGGGTGCGCTGTTGGTGGCGCTGCCGCTGGTGCTGGTCACTCGGAACAAGCTTTGGGTAAAATTATCGTTGGTCAGGCCCACCACCAGATCGTCTTGGTTTGCAGAGCCAGAGCCAAAGACGTCAGGCCGCTCGCTGACGAAACCTGCATCAATCTCCAAAAACGGGTTCAGGGCATCGATGGTAACCGTTTGGCGGATCTGCACGCTTGACAGACTTAAGGCTGCCGAGGGGGCCTCCATCTGGACAAAAGCGTTGCCACCGTCATTCGCGATGTTGGTGAAGGTGTTCGGCAAGTTCTCGTCGTTGCAGCTGAACGGGCAAACCTTGCCGTCCCAGCCATCAAACCCAAGGTCAAAGCCGCCATTTGTGATGGCGTTGGCGCCACCTGTACCGGCCGCGAGGGCCACACACACAACCGAAAGAAACTTAAGCACTGAAAAACCTCCTACCCAAATAATGACATCACCATACCCGACCAATGGCTTTCGTCAAAATCTCATGAAACTAAATTGTGTCATTCGGCACATCCCCGGCCCACACCGGTGGACAGCCCCCGCTAAGTTAAGGTTACGATAGGGTAAATGGGAAGGGACATCACCATGGCAGATCAAAAGAAAATGCTCGCACTCGATGGCGGCGGCATCCTGGGGGCAATCTCGGTCCAGGTGTTGCGCGCGCTCGAAGATCAGCTGCGCGAGGCCCATGGCGGCGACCCGGATTTTCGCCTGCGCGACTATTTTGATTATGTGGCGGGCACGTCCACCGGGGCTGTCTTGGCCGCGGGCATTGCCGTCGGCAAATCCGCAGAAGAGCTGCACGAGTTCTATCTGCGCGACGGTGTGCAGATGTTTCAAAAGGAAAGCCTGCTCAAACGTTGGCGCCACACCTACAAGCATGCGCCTTTGACCGAGATCCTTAAGCGCGAGTTTCACGGCAAAACCCTGGCGCAGCTGCAAGACATGGGCATTCTATCGTCGGACAAGCATCTGTTGATCGTCACCCGCAACATCGAGACGGACAGCCCCTGGCCGATCTCGACCAACCCAAAGGCGCGCTACAACGATCGGTCCCGCCCTGATTGCAACCTCAACATCCCCCTGTGGCAACTGGTGCGCGCCTCGACCGCTGCTCCTACGTATTTCGCGCCCGAGTTTATCCAATGGGATCCCAACGATCCCGACAAACACTGGTATTTCGAGGATGGCGGGGTCACGCCCTATAACTCTCCTGCTATGCTGATGTACCGCATGGCCACACTGCCCCAGTACAACTGCAACTGGGAGGATGGAGAGGATAAGATGATGATCGTCTCCATCGGCACGGGCAATGCGTATCGTGAGTTGAAAAATCCCAATCCGGGCGGTGAGGGGTTGCTCGCCACGGCCAGTTCCATCCCGTCCGAACTGCTGCGCGGCATGGCGACCGAGAATGACATTGCCTGCCGTACCATCGGGCGCTGTGTAGCAGGGCCCTGGATCGACAGCGAATTGGGCGACATGATCCCAACCGAGGCTGTGTCGCCGCGCCGGTTTTTGTACGCGCGCTATGATTTTGAGACGTCGCAGAAAAGCTTGGCAAAGGCGGGCATGGGCGACATCGACACCGCGGATCTGACAATGGACAACGTCGCCGCGGTGGAGGACATGATCCGTGTCGGCAAGGCCGCAGCCCAGGCCGTTGATCTGCGCGCGCAGTTCCCCGGCTTCTTGCCGGGAGCGTCCTAATGGCGCTCGCGCCCGGACAAATCACCGCCCGGCAAGACTATGCCAAGGGCCTGACGGCCTATGAGGACCAACGGCGCTGGTACTCACAAAAAGCAGGTGCGCTGAAGACCCGTGCCCAGCGGGTGGATCTTGCGATCATCGGGGCAGGGGCCTTGGTTGCGGGCATCCCGGCGCTGTTTGGCGAGGGTCAGTTGGGGTTCCTGATCGCGGCTTTGGGCATTTTCATTGCGGTCATGCAAGGGGCACAGCGCATCTTCCGCTCGGGCGAGATCTGGCCCCAGTACCGCCAAGCCTCTGAGCAGATGAAGTCCGAGGCGCGGCTCTTTACCCAAGGTGTGGGCGCCTATGCCTGCCCCGAGGACGAGGCGCGAGAGATGTACGTTCTGCGCCTCGAGGCCATCATCGCAGGCGAGCAAAGCACGTTCTTTGCCGAGCAGGTGAAGGCGCGCGATAAGATTAAGAAGGGTGCCACATGACGCTGGAGACGTTTTTGAAACATGCCCCGCCGCCCCGACCATTGGAGGATGGCGAGACATATACCGTCTTTCTCAGCTACCGTTCGGTGGACAGGCCTTGGGTGATTAACCTGCATGACGCGCTTAGCCTCGCAGGGCACACGGTGTTTTTGGATCAGTTGCGCCTGGTCAGCGGCGAAGGGTTGGGCCTGTCGCTTCTCAAGGGGCTCAAGCGCAGCCAAACCGGCGTCATCATCTGGTCCGCCCAAGCTGCCAGCAGCAAATGGGTGGAGCGGGAGTATGAGGTGATGCTGGAGCGCAAGATGCAGCGCGACGGCTTTCACATCGTGGTGGTCAAGCTGGACCGCACGCCCCTGCCAGACCTTCTGGACGGCGTGCTGACGATCAATTTCTACAACTACCCCCATGGCCCCAATGGCGGTGAGCTGCTGCATCTGTTGCATGCGGTGGTGGGCCAACCCCTCAGCCGCGAGGCGTTGAGCTTTGCCGAGGACTTGAACGCCCAGGCGGCCCAGGCTGCGAACCGGATCACAGCGGCGGTGGAGCAGGGCGCGCATGGGCGCATCTCGAAACTGATGGATGAGGGGGGGCTGATCTGGGACATCTCGCCTGCCTTGGGTGCGCAGGCGGTCGAAGCTCTGGCCAAATTGGGCAAGGACGACGCGGTGGTTGCGGCCCGCGCCCACCTGGCCAAGTTTCCCGATAGTCTGCGGCCCGCGCAGATGCTCGCCCACGCGCTCAGCCGGCGCGGGGCGGAGGGGGATCTGGACGAGGCCCAGGATATCCTGGGCACGCTGCATGCCGCCGGGCATCACGACCCCGAGACATGCGGGATGTATGGGCGCACGTTTTTTGATCGCTACGAGCAATCGGGCAGCCGCAAGTTTCTCAAACGCGCGCGCGACCTTTATGTGGAAGGGTTCGAACATTCGCCCGATGACACCTATTGTGGGATCAATGCGGCGTCCAAATCCGCCGAGTTGGGCGACATGGACGCCGCGCGCGCCTATGCGGCAGACGTGACCAAGCGCCTGCCAGACGCGATTAAATCCGATATGTCGTTTTGGACCGCGGCCACAATCGCCGAGGCCGCGGCCTTCCAGCATCCGGCGGATGCGGTTCTGGCCCTTTATGCCCAGGCGGTAGATCGGGGCTTGTTCGAAGAAGGCTCTCACCGCTCTGCCGTCGCCCAGGCCGAGCGGAACGGCAAAAACCTTGGCTGGTCCGAGGCGGATCTTGCCCGACTGCACGCGGTCTTTGATCTGGACT
>JBCBNR010000114.1:0-8353 GCA_039821665.1 Pseudomonadota bacterium | reverse complement strand
TCCGGCGCGCGATGATCCGGGTGCCCGATGTCATTGCGGATTTGCCTGCGCGCATGCTGTTGCAGGTCCATGACGAGCTGGTCTTCGAGGTGCGTCGCGATGCGGTGGAGGCGACGGTCAGCGCGGTGCGCGACGTGATGGAAGGGGCGGCGGCCCCGGCGGTGCATCTGGATGTGCCGCTGACGGTGGATGCGGGCCAAGGGGATACTTGGGCGCAAGCCCATTGAGCCCAGGCGCACCAAGCCTCGCGGTTCGCCATGGCTTTGCCGAAGGCCGAGCGCGCCCGCTTGCGGCGCTGTTTTGGGGCGCATTTCAGAGCAAGCTGGGCCGGGTGCTTGGCCCCTCTGAGCGGGCCTTGGCGTTTCTGTCCCAAGGCTTAACTCCCCGCAGCGCCCTGACAGCCCGGGATCCTTCGGGCCAAATACTGGGCTGTGCGGGCGTGTCGCTGGATGGGCAAAAGCCGATCGACGCAGGCTTTTCCGATCTCGCGCGCCAGTATGCGACCCTCGGCGCTGCCTGGCGCGCGCCTCTCCTTGCGCTGTTGGAGCGCGGGGAAGCGCCGGGTTGTCTGACCCTGGATGGCCTTTTGTGGTGCCGACCGCGCGCGGCCAGGGTGTGGGCACGCGCCTGCTGTCCGCGGTCGAGGCGCTGGCCCGGGCGCGGGGATGCACCTGCCTGCGACTGGATGTGATCGACACCAACCCAAGGGCGCGCGCGCTGTATGTTCGGCAAGGGTTTGAGCCCCAAGCACCGCAGCGCTTAGGGCCTTTTGCAGGGGTCTTCGGCTTTTCAACCGCCATACCCATGATCAAACCGTTTCACTGAGAGGCAAACGCCCCGCCCAGGCTGACCGGTTGTCCGCCCACCTCGCCAGCGCCCTGGAACGTGCCGCCAATCCCGTCCGCGTTGGGGCCGTAAAACACGCCCTCGGCGCTGCCGGTCAGTCCATCCACTTGGACGGAGGCCAGATTGCCCGTGACCCCGCCCCCTGCAATCTCACCATCCGTCAGCGACAGGGTCACCCCGCCACCGGCAAAGACCGTGCCTGTGACAGCACCGGTGTTGAAATTGGTCAACAGCGTAAAGGTCCCCATTTCGCGCGCCGTGCTGCCATCGGCTGCTGCGGCCAGCAGGATCGACGGGCCGGAATAGGCGGCTATGCCCACCTGCTCTGCGACCAGGGGGGCGCCTGTCTCATCCCCCAGCACGGCCACAGTGTGGCTCGCAAAAGCAGGGCTGCTCTCAGAGATCTGGATTAGCGCGTGATGGGCGGGTGTGGGCGAGAAAACCCGCATTTCCACATCCACGAGATCGCGGGTGCCCAGAAAGGCATCCTCGCCCGCATCATAAGCCAGCTCCACCGTGCCGGCAGGTGTTGTGAAAACAAACAGGTCCTGGGCGACCCGAGTCAGACTGCCTTGGCGTGGGCCCACCCCGGGGCCACCGCCGCTTTGGGTCAGGCCGCTTGCTTGCAGCTCATATGTGGGCGCGCTGGGCGCTGCCAGGCCAACCGGGGCTGCAGCACCGCCCGAGGGCGTGGCCAGGTCACTGGGAAGTACCGGCGCACCGCCCGAACCCGATCCGCCTGCGCAGGCGCAAAGGGCAAACAGCGTGCTGGCCAGCATGGCCTTGTAAAACCGAGACAGAATAAAGGGCGCAGGCATGGAAGTCCTCCAAAGACAGTGTTGCTCTGCCTTGGTGGACGCAGGCCCGCGCCAAAAGGTTCACAGATTGTGCAAACCTGAACCCGCTCAGGCGGCTTTGCGCCGTGCAACGGCCAGCCCGCCCAGGGCCAGCCCCATCAACGCCATTGTCGTGGGCAGGGGCACCGCCGAGATCGCGGCACTTTGCCCGCCGAACTGGAAAGGCGTCACGGTAAAAGTCGGTGTCATCACCGCTTGAAAGAAGGTGTAGGTCGGGGGCGCGGTATAGGAATAGACCGTGTAGGTGGGTATGTTGATGAAGGTGTAGTCAAGGACCGGCGGCAAAGTGACCGTCAGATCCTCGACCGCTTGGATGGGATCGACCACCGGTGCGTCGGGCGCTGTGTCCGTGGTGATGGCGGATGCGCTGGAAGCGGCCACCACACCTGACAACAGGGCAGCAGCAAAAAGTGTCCGGGGCATGGGTTGAAAAACCTTTCAAAACAGGCGCGACCGGCCTTCAAAGAGCCGTGCCGCTGACCCGGGCGCAAAAGGGGGAGGGTCAGCCAAGGCCTTATGGTTTCCAAAGTGTTAAGGTCCGCCCGTGGTCAGAACGGGCCGATTTCAAGGCAGGCTCTAGACAAAGGGAGAGGGGGAATGCCCAACGCCGGGGCACCGAGACGCTAGGGCAACGCGTCCGCCGCAGGCTTGGGGGCCATGGGCCAGGTGGCGATGTCCTTTGTCCGGCACCCCACCGCGCGCAGGGCGCGCCGATTGGTGTCGTCGGCGACAAAATCCAAATGCTCGCCGTCCAACCGCGCGCCGGATTGGGCAAGATCCGCAGCCCCATGGATCGCAGACCACAAAAAGCGAATGTCCTGGATCGATGGCGGGCTTTCCATCGCGCCCATGGCGTGCAGATCCTCCATATTCTGGGTGACCACATCCATGGGCGTGTAGCGCATCCACTCAGGGTCTTTTGCGCATTCATGGCGGAACGCGTTGCCGATCCGGCCGAACATCATGCGCCACAGGGTGGGATTGTCATGGGCATAGCGGATGTAAAACCGCGCCATCTCGAAGCTGCGGGCAATGCCGGTTTGCACATCCGGCGCAACCGCGCCCACGGGCCTGAGCGCGAACATGAACGCGCGCACATGCTCGTGCCCGATCTTGACCAGCGCGCATAAAAGGTCGTCGCGGTCCGCGAAATGCCGGTACACCGCCCCGGACGAAACGCCCAGATCGCGCGCAGCGGCGCGCAGGCTCATCGTCTCCACATGCCCCTCTTGCGCCTCGCAAAGGGCGTAATCAATCAGGGCTTGGCGCAGATCGCCACGCCGTGTCTTTGGGGCCGGTTTGGTGACAATTGTCATACTCGGAATGTAGGCGTGCGGGTATCGATTGCAAAGGCGCTAAGCGCCAAGTGTTTGTCTGTGTTTCTTTTGCGTCTGTATTGGGGTCATGAGTAAATCTGTTGCGTGCATCGACCCCGTTTATACCCTGACTTTAGGGTCTTTTTTGTCGGGCAGCGCGCCTGTCCCGGACCTCCATTCTTCACAATCCTATCCAAAAGGAGGCGCTGCCATGTCGCGTCGCTCATCCAACGTATTTGTTATGCTGGCCGCAGTGGTGGCCCTGGGGGCCTGCGCGCAGACAGGGTCCGTCTCGCGCAGCGGACTTGATGCCCAGCCGCCGCTGACCGCCGACACCGCGACATGGGGCTTGGTCGCAAGCGGATCGTAGCCGCATAAGACCTTTGCTGCAGATGCGCGGCGCGGGCCTTAGAAATCGCTGGTGATGCCCTTTTTCTCCCAGTCGCCGAACCGGGTGGGCTCGGGGCCGTCGCGCCCGCCCAATTCTTTGGGCAGATCCAAGGGCGCCTGGGCTTGCTTGCGCGCGTCCGCCTCGGCCAAGGCACGGGCTGCAGCGGCTTTGCGGCGGCTTTCTGGGGTCTCGGTCATCTTTGCGCATCTCCTTTGCCCTCCTATATGTGTGCCAGACAAGGCCAAGCAAGCAAGAGGGGCGGGTCAGATGAATGCTGTAAAGACCATGATGTTGTTGGCCGCTTTGACGGCGCTCTTTATGAGCGTGGGCTACGTGCTGGGCGGCATGGGAGGTTTGCTGATCGCCACACTGTTTGCGCTGGGCACCAATGCCTGGGCGTTTTGGAACTCTGACAAAATGGTGCTGCGGATGCACAATGCGCAGCCCGTCACCCAGGCCAGCGCGCCCGAGCTTTATCAAATGGTGGCCGAGCTGTCGCGCAACGCAAACCTGCCGATGCCTGCAATCTATGTGATCCAAGATGACCAACCGAACGCCTTTGCCACGGGCCGCAACCCGGACAACGCGGCCGTGGCTGCGACCACTGGCATCATGCGCCTGCTCAGCCGGGAAGAGCTGGCAGGCGTGATGGCCCATGAGCTGGCCCATATCAAAAACCGTGACACCCTGATTATGACGATCGCGGCCACCGTGGCCGGGGCCTTGTCGATGCTCGCCCAGTTCGGGTTCTTCTTCGGAGGCGGGCGGGATCGCAACCCGCTTGGGTTTATCGGTGTGCTGCTGGCGGTGTTTCTAGCGCCCATGGCGGCTGCACTGATCCAGATGCTGATCTCGCGCACCCGCGAGTATTCCGCCGACCGATTGGGGGCCGAGATTGCCCGTGACCCCCTGGCGCTCGCTTCTGCTTTGCGCAAAATCTCCGGCGGGGGGCGCCGGTTTGAGATGGCAAGCGCCGAGGCCAATCCCGCCACGGCTCATATGTTCATCGTCAACCCCCTGTCGGGCGCGCGCATGGACAACCTTTTCTCCACCCACCCGAATGTGGAGAACCGGATCGCCGCGTTGGAGAAGCTGGCCGATAAAGGTTTGGGACGCGCAAGCGCCCGCCGGGACAGTTCGATCCCAACCGTGCGGCGGCGCTAGCCGCCGCCACCCGTTTCACCCTTGCGTCGGGGGCATCGGTCTGGTCTGTGCCGCCAGATCGACAGGAGACGCCCTTGGCCGCGCAGGACCACACGACGCACGACAACATCCCCGGCTTTGCCGCCCGGCGCGCAGCGTTTGCCCTGGTGCAAGGGGTGCTCGCCCGCAAAGAGACGCTGGCCGATCAGCTGGCCGCGGCCCATGGCCCCTTGCAAGGTTTGGAGCCGTCCCAGCGTGCGCGCGCCCAGTCCCTGGCCACGGGCACCTTGCGGCATCTGACGCGCCTGGATGCTGCCCTTGCCCCGTTTCTCGAACGCCCGCCCCCGCCTGCTGTGCTGTCCGTCTTGCGCTTGGCCACCCACGAGATGTTGGTCGATGGCGTGCCCCCCCATGCGGCCGTGGATGGTGCTGTGCACCTGGCGCGGGCGGGGCGCAAAACTGGGCGCTTTACCAAATTGGTGAATGCGGTCGCCCGGCGGGTTTCGCAAACCGATGCCAAGGCCTTTGCCGAGATGCCACCGGCGGCCTTGCCAAGCTGGCTGGCAAAGCCCGTGATCCGCAGTTTTGGCGAGGAGGCCGCCCAGGCCATGGCCCAGGCCCATGGTCAGACCCCGCCGGTGGATCTGTGTGTGCGCGATGGCACGCCTGAGACATGGGCCGAGCGTTTGGGCGCGGACCTGTTGCCAACCGGTGCACTGCGCCTGTCACCGAGGTCTGCCCTGTCCAGTTTGGACGGGTATGCGGACGGCGCTTGGTGGGTTCAGGATGCGGCGGCCCAATGTCCGGTGGCGCTGTTGGGGGATGTGCGCGGGGCGCGCGTGCTCGACCTTTGCGCAGCGCCGGGCGGCAAAACACTGCAATTGGCCGCCCTGGGCGCGCAGGTCACGGCACTGGATCTGTCCGGTGCGCGGTTGGAGCGGGTGCGCGAGAACTTGGACCGCACGGGGCTGCAGGCCCAACTGGTCGAGGCGGACGCCCGGACCTGGACACCTGATGCACCCTTCGATGCGGTTTTGCTGGACGCGCCCTGCTCGGCCACGGGCACGCTGCGCCGCCACCCGGATCTTCCTTTTGTGCGCCCCGCACCGGATCTGACGAACCTGCTGGCCCTACAGGCGGATTTGATCGACCGGGCGTTTGACTGCCTGCGCCCTGGGGGCACGCTGGTCTATGCCACCTGTTCGCTGTTGCCACGGGAGGGCGAGCGCCAGGTTGCGGACGCGCTTGCGCGTTTGCCAGGGCTTGCCCGCGCTCCCTGGGCCTTGCCACAGGGCTGGGAGGCCGGGTGGAGAACGGCGGAGGGAGATCTGCGCTTGCGCCCTGACTACTGGCCGGATCTGGGCGGGATGGACGGCTTTTTTGCCGCGCGATTGATGCGCATGCGCAAGGATGGATGACAGGGCGCTGCACGCAAGCTAATCTGCGCCAAAGACCACAGGACACGCCCATGGCCCGGCTTCGCCTGCTGTTTGCCGCAGCCGCATACCTTGCTCGCCAACCGTTTGAGCGCTCGGCCGATCGCTGGGCCGTGGCCAATGCGCGTCTCGGCCAAGTGCCCAGCGGCCCGGCCCTGCGCCTGCCCACCCGTTTGGTCGGCCAGGCCGAGCGGGGAGAGGCCGCATGCCAGGGCCAACTGACGCTTGCCGGCAGGCCCCTTGTGATCACCGGCGGTCAGCCGTGGGAGGCCAGGCTCGCCCATCCCGCCATGGCCCATGCGTTGCACGGCTTTACCTGGCTGGACGATTTGGCGGCCCTGGGCAATGGTCCCGCGCGCCTAACCGCGCAAGCGTGGGTTGGCCATTGGTTGGAGCGGTTTGGAACCGGCAAGGGGCAGGGCTGGACGCCCGCGCTCGCAGGTGCGCGCCTGATCCGCCTGTCGAGCCACATTCGCCTGCTGACCCGGCGCCAATCCCCCGAAGCGCGGCGCGCAATGATGGAGGCTGTGGCGCGCCATGTGGGCTATGTCACCGCCCGCGCGGACACTGCGCGCGACCCACAAGACCAAATCGCAGCACTCAGCGGGCTGATCCATGGCCTGTTGGTTCTGGGCGGGCGCGAGACCGCCCTTGCGGACGCCATTCGCGGCCTGGGACGGGCCGCCGCCGATGCGGTGGACGAGCAGAGCGGTGGCACCCCAAACCGCGCGCCCGAAACCCTGTTGGAGGTGATCGACTATCTTGTCAGCGCGGCAAATGCCCTGTCCGCGGCGGGGCGACCTGTGGATGATCGGGCGCGCACGGCGATTGAGACCGGCGCGCAGACCTTGCGCGGGGTCCGCCTCACCGGGTCTCGGCTGGCGCGGTTCAACGGTGGTGGGCCCGGTCCCGACGGCAAGCTGGACCAAGTGCTCGCAGCCTCGGGCGTTCGACCTGCCCGCATTCCCCCGCCGCTGGCGATGGGGTTTGGCCGTTTGGCCGGGGGCACCACGGCCCTCGTGATCGATGGCGCGCGTCCGCCCCGGTCCAATCAAACGGGCGAGGCCCATGCGGGTACGCTCGCGATGGAGCTTTCGGTGGGCGCCCAGCCCCTTGTGGTGAACGGCGGGCCCGCCCAACATCTGGAGGCGGATTGGAGGCGCGCGGCCCGCACCTCTGCCTTTCATTCGACCCTGGTGCTCGACCGCTCGTCCTCCTCGCGTTTCTGGTCGCCGGGTCTGGTGACCCGCGCCTTTGGCGAGTTGATGACAGACGGGCCGCGTGCGGTGCGCCTGGAACGGGCCCGCGACATCACCGGCAGTTGGTTGAACGCGAGCCATGACGGGTATTCCGGGACCCATGGTCTGCTCCATGACCGCAAAAT
Source organism: Pseudomonadota bacterium (assembly GCA_039821665.1). Classification (GTDB taxonomy): domain Bacteria; phylum Pseudomonadota; class Alphaproteobacteria; order Rhodobacterales; family Rhodobacteraceae; genus CANLSM01. The sequence goes on along the minus strand of JBCBNR010000114.1, from coordinate 980 downwards.
TTTTATCTCCGCCGATGGCTCGGCCATTTATGGCGAGGACAGCGTGCGCTTGGCCGAGAACGGTGGTAAGCAACGGTTCGATGCACGGCTTAAGGGCCTGCGGGGCCTCGGTGCGCTGGCGATCCTGCATTTCCACATCCACCCGGATGTGGATCTGCGCGACCCCAGGGACGAGGCGCTGATCCGCTTTTACCTGGCCGACGGGGCGGTTTGGGTGCTGCGCCACCAGGGGGCAGAGGCAGCGGTGGAACCCGCCCAGTATTTTGACCCGGACCAGGGCAAACCGCGCAGCAGCCAACAGGTGCAGTTGCGCACTCAGATCCGCAAAGGAACCGAGGTGATCAGCTGGTCGCTCACGCGCGAGAGGGCCGGGCAAAGGACGCGTCGATCCACCGTAGCGACGCGACCCGTCGAACACACCGCCTAACCAGCGCGACGGCCCCCGCAAGGCCAGGGTTGGCGGGGTTGGCCCCCTTTTGGTGAAGTGGACGCCAAAGCGCTGGCGGAAGGGGCTCAGCCAGCCCCCTGGGTGACCTGGTAGCACGGGGCTGACAGATAGCGCGCGCCGTCTGTACCTTTTTTAGCGCTTTGGTTTTGCGAACTTGGCTGTGAGAGCCCTCGTCGCAAACGCTCCCCCGACACCTGCAAGGCGGCTTGGAATGTCACAGCCCAATATCTTCGCTTTTCCGTAAGCGAAGAACCGGCGTCACCTTTCGCTGCCTGACATCAGAGAGTTCACCGCGATCGGTGATGTGCGATCATCTAAGGGCTTCGATCCAGGGTCTTCGCCTTCCGCTCTATTTGTCAGGCAAGGGAATAAATTCCTGGTTGTCCTCGGGTGGCAAGTGAAACCGGCCGTTTTGCCAATCGCCTTTGCGCCAGGCCTCCTTGGCCTCCTCGATCCGCTCTTTGGACGAGGCGACGAAGTTCCACCAGATATAGCGCGGGCCATTGAAGGTTTCACCGCCCAGCAGCACCAG
>JBCBNR010000113.1:0-8397 GCA_039821665.1 Pseudomonadota bacterium | reverse complement strand
AGGCGCAGCGTTCGAGCCTTCATTCAGGCCCGCCTTCTCCATGCGAGCGGCCGTGTCTTTGATCATGTCCATCGAGCCGCAAATCATCACCCGATCCGTGGCCGGGTCCAGGGGGCTGCCCACACGCTCAGCCAAGCGTCCATCCCTAATCCAGTCAGTCATGCGCCCCATATCCGCGCTGTCTTCGCGGGTTGTGGTTGCAATATGGGCCAACTTGTCCCCGACAATCTCGGGCAGAAACTCATGATTTCGGATACGCTCGATCAAATCATAGCCATAGGCCAGCTCTCCCACCTCCCGACAGGTGTGGGTCAGGATCACTTCCTCGAATTTCTCATACGTTTCAGGGTCACGGATCACACTGGCAAAGGGAGCGATGCCCGTCCCGGTGGAGAACAGAAACAACCGCTTGCCCGGCACCAGCGCGTCATGAACCAAGGTGCCCACGGGCTTTGGCCGCATGATGATTTCGTCGCCTGCGCTGAGATGTTGCAGACGGGACGTCAACGGCCCGTCCTGGACCTTGATCGAATAGAACTCCAACCGCTCCTCCCAGGCGGGGGACGCGATCGAATAGGCCCGCAACAGGGGCTTTTCGTCCACCACCAACCCGATCATGGCAAACTCGCCGGAACGGAACCGAAAACTGTCGGGGCGCTCGCAGGTGAACGAAAAGGTCCGATCCGTCCAATGGCGGATTCCATCCACTTTCAACTGGGCCATGCCCCGCAAGGCCTTTGGGGTCTCGGTGGCAGTCGTGGACATCCTTACCTCCTCTTGGACGAAAAACAGCAACACCCCTTGGTGCGGTGCGGCATTCCCGCCGGGTTGTCCCTGATATCATTGACCTTTGCAATGGTCAGGGTTATGTCGCATTTGTGATAAGCACCACTCCGGGTGTGATCGGGCCGCGCGGGACTTGCGGCCAATTGGCCGAACTCGAAACCGAACGGACCCTTATGACGACTTTTTCCGAGCTAGAGCTCGATGCGCGTGTTCTCAAAGCCGTGACCGAAGCGGGGTACGAAACCCCAACGCCCATTCAAGAACAGGCCATTCCCCATGCCTTGCAAGGCCGGGATGTGTTGGGCATAGCCCAAACAGGAACGGGCAAGACCGCATCGTTCACCTTGCCGATGATCACCATGCTGGCCAAGGGCCGCGCGCGCGCGCGCATGCCGCGCAGCCTAGTGTTGGCACCCACGCGCAAGCTTGCGGCACAAGTCGCTGAAAACTTTGAGACCTATGCAAAGCACATGAAGCTAAGCATGGCGCTTCTGATCGGCGGCGTCAGCTTCAAGGACCAGGACAAACTGATCGACCGGGGCGTCGATGTTCTGATTGCCACCCCAGGCCGCCTGCTCGACCATTTCGAGCGGGGAAAACTGATGCTCACCGGCGTGCAGGTGATGGTGGTGGACGAGGCTGACCGGATGCTCGACATGGGCTTCATTCCGGACATCGAGCGGATCTTTTCGCTCACGCCCTTTACCCGGCAAACCTTGTTTTTCTCGGCCACCATGGCGCCTGAGATCACGCGCATCACCAACACCTTCCTGTCGAACCCCGTGCGGGTGGAGGTGGCGCGCCAGGCCACCACATCCGAGACGATCACCCAAGGGGTGGCGATGCACAAACCTTCTCGCCGGGACCGGGCGGATAAGGAAAAGCGGGACGTGTTGCGCGCCCTTATCTCGGCCGAGGGCGAGGCGCTGACCAATGGGATTGTGTTTTGCAACCGCAAGCGTGATGTCGACATCGTCGCGAAGTCCCTGAAAAAGCACGGGTTTAATGCTGACCCCATCCATGGAGACCTGGATCAATCCCTGCGAACCAAGATCTTGAACAGCTTTCGTGATCAGGATTTGACCATTCTGGTGGCCTCGGACGTGGCCGCGCGCGGCCTCGACATCCCGTCGGTCAGCCACGTGTTCAACTTCGACGTGCCCATCCATTCCGAGGATTATGTGCACCGCATTGGCCGCACGGGCCGCGCCGGTCGCGCGGGCAAGGCGATCACAATTTGCCAGCCTTCAGACATGAAATACCTCGAGAAGATCGAGGAGTTGGTGGAAAAAGTGATCCCTCGCCTGGATTTGCCAAGCGGTCTCGATCTGCCAAGCCCAGATGAGACAGAGGCGCAGGACGATGCGCCCAGCCGGTCAGGTCGCGGGCGCGGTCGCAGGTCGTCAGGTGGCGACCGTCGCGGCGCGGACAGCAACACCGACAGCCCGGTAGAGGCGCGCGGGCGCAGTGATCGTGATCGGTCCGAGCGCGGGGGCCGCGAGCAAGAGCCCAGAGAGCAAACCGACCGGGATCGGAATAGCCAAGACCGAGGTGATCGGGATCGTGGCGACAGGGATCGTAGTGATCGAGATCGTGGCGGCCGCCGTCGCGGTGGACGTGGGCGCAACGATGGCGGCGGCGGGCCCAAGGTGGTCGGTCTCGGCGATCACGTGCCCGCCTTCCTTTTGCGCCCCCTACGGAGAGAAGACACAGGCGACCTGACATCCGAGGTCGAGGCGGACATCGAAGTCGCATCCGCAGAGGACCAGACACCGGTCAACCAGGTGGCGGACACCCCCACTGACACCCCGTCGGACGCATCGGCAGAGGCAGCGCCGAGGCCGCGCAAGCGCAGCCGGACCAAAGCTAAGGCCACGTCAGAGGCTGACGCAATGTCGGAGGCTGAAGCCGCCTCGGACACGGTCGCAACCGCGGACGACAGCGCCGACACAGCCGCAAAAGAAGCGCCGAAGCGCAAACCGCGCGCGCGCAAGGCAGCCGCCGCACCGGTCACAGAGGCCAACCCAGAGACCATTGATGCGCCTAATAGCGACGCGCGCGACGCCGATGACAAAGCCGAAACTCCTGAGGTGGACGCGAAACCAAAACGCAAACCGCGCGCGCGCAAGCCGGCCGCTGCGAAAACGATCGAGGCCAGTGCAGAATCAGCCGATTCACCGAAAGACGACGCTACAGCCGAAAGTTCGGAAGCCGACGCAAAGCCAAAGCGCAAACCGCGCGCGCGCAAGACGGCTCCGAAAGATGCGCCTGTTGACCCGCCTGCCGAGGGTGCTGCGCCCCCTGAGGCGGAGGCGACAACGCCATCAGACGCCCCGGCCAAGCCTACCAAGAAGCCGCGCAAGCGGGTCTCGGCCAAGGCGGTGTTGGAAGCGTCGGACCCCAGCGAGCCGGATGCGGCCTAGCCTGCCCTGTGCTGCCTTACTTCGCTAGGCCCAAAACTGGGGATGTGCGCTAGTCCTCAAACCGGCTGATAAGGATCGTGACAATCGGCTTTTTGCCAATCTCATCTGCGCACAGCGCAGTGGCGGCCTTGGTCAGCAACCCTTCCACCGCATCATCTTCGGCCAATTGCTTGCGCTTGGCCCGCGACAGGACAGAGGCAAGCTCGGCCTCCAACTGCTCGGCCAAGCTGCCGCCCACGGCCGGGTCCGGCAGGCCCAGAGTTTCCACCCATGGGTCGTCAATGGGAGTGCCATTGCCCTCCAACAGCACGGTCACCGTGACCTGCCCGCGCAATGCCAGGCGCACCCGGTCGCGGACTATCCCGTCCATTGCGCCAATAAGCACCTTGCCATCAAGATAGGTCCGCCCCGCCTCGATATGGTCAATGACGCCCGGTGCGTTGCCCGAAAGCTCTACAATTGTGCCATTTGGGGCAACGATGGATGGAATATCGGCCGCCTCTCCCAGTGCTGCATGGGTGCTCAGATGCCGATGCTCGCCATGCATGGGAACCAACACGCGCGGGCGGATAAGATCGTGCATCCGTTGCAAATCGGGCCGGTTCGCGTGGCCCGAGACATGATAGCGCCCATCCGCATCGTCGATGACATGCACGCCCCGCTCGGACAATTGGTTGAGGATCCGGGCCACGGACACCTCGTTGCCCGGGATGGTCTTGGACGAAAACAGCACCGTGTCGCCTGCTTTCAGCGAAAAGCCCAAGAAAGACCCGCTGGCCAATTGCGCCATGGCTGCGCGCCGCTCTCCCTGAGAGCCGGTGGCCAGGATCATCAGGTTCTCGCGGGGGATGGCATCGGCCTCGCGCGGCTCCACAACCGGTGGGAAATCTTCCAACACGCCGGTGGAAAAGCCATTTTTAAGCATCGTGCCCATGGCACGCCCCATCACGGTGACCGACCGGTTCGCGTCCGTGGCCGCCTGGGCCAAAGTCTTAAGCCGCGCGATGTTGGAGGCAAAGGTGGTTGCCACCACCAAGCCGCGCGCCTCAGCCATCAGGTCCGTGATGGCCGGTTTGATCGACGCCTCCGAACGTCCGGGATGGGCCGAGAAGACATTGGTGCTGTCACACACCAGCGCATCGATCCCCAGCTCCCCCAAACCGGAAAACACAGCCTCGTCAAAAGCCTCCCCCACCAGCGGGGTGGGGTCCAGCTTGAAATCTCCGGTGTGAAAGATCCGGCCCAGATCGGTGTCGATGACCACACCGCTGGCCTCGGGTATGGAATGGGAGACCGGCACCAAACCAACGTTGAAAGGGCCGATATCGGTGGTCTCGGGCCAAGGTGCGACCTCGTGCACATAGGACGGGTCTTGCCCAGCCTTTTCCAGCTTCTGGCGGGCAATCTCGGCCGTGAAGGGGCGCGCATAAACAGGGGCGCGCAACTGATCCATCAGAAAACCAAGCGCGCCCACATGATCCTCGTGCGCGTGGGTGATCACGATCCCGTCCAGGCGATCTGCCCGCTCGGCCACGAAGGCAGCGTCCGCCATAATCAGGTCCACCCCCGGTGTGCCATCCATCGAGGGAAAGGTGACCCCGCAATCCACCAGCAAAAACCGCTGCTGGCCCACCGGCCCTACGCCATAAAGATACATGTTCATACCGATCTCGCCGGCTCCACCGAGCGGCAAGTAGGTGAGCTTTTCAGCGCTCATATCAGTCTTTCGTGTTGCGGGCGTGGATCAATACCAGCCCATGAATGGTCAGATCGCCGTCGATGGCGTCGAAAATGTCTGTGCCTTGGTCGAAGAGTGTGGATAGGCCACCTGTTCCAATCACCGTCATGGACTGACCCCGCTCCTCGGCGATACGTGCGCAAATGCCTTCGATCAAGCCCACATAGCCCCAAAAGATGCCCGAGACCATACAAGCCCGCGTATTCTTTCCCACCACCTGCTCGGGCTTGGTCACATCGATGTATGGCAAGGCGGCCGCGGCGTCGCTGAGCGCTTTGAGCGACAGGTTCACGCCGGGGGCGATCACCCCCCCCTCATAGGCGCCGTCCGAGCCCACCACGTCGAAGGTGGTGGCGGTGCCGAAATCGACCACCACCAGGTTGCCCCCATAGCGGTCATAGGCCCCCACCGTGTTCACCAGCCGGTCCGCCCCCACCAGGGTGTCCGGGTCCACCCGGACAGGCACGCCGATATCGACCTCCGCCTTGCCCACAACCAACGGGCGACAGTTGAAATACCGATCCGACAGGATGCGGATGTTGAACACCACTTGTGGAACCACCGAGGACACGATGACCTCTTGCACCTTCTGGGTCAGGCCCGCATGAGCCATAAGCTGCTGAAGCCAGACAAAATACTCATCCGCTGTGCGTTTGCCTTCGGTGCGGCAGCGCCATTCGGCCACAGCTCGGGTCCCATCGTGAAGGGCAAACACCGTGTTTGTGTTGCCGACATCCACCGCAAGCAGCATGCCTTGCCTCCTCAACCGTCTTTAGGGGAAATTAACGTCCGCCGCGTGCAGCACACGTTTCCCGTCGGGCGTGTCTAGAACAAGCGCGCCTGCCTCGTCCACCGTGGAAAAGACGCCGGTGACGGTCTCACGCGGCAGGCGGGCCTGGATCTCTTGGCCCAGCCGTGCCGCATCGGCCAGCCATGCGGTACGGATCGGGGCGAACCCATCCCCCTGCAGCCGTGCGGTCCAATGGGCGAAAGCCGGGGCCAGCCGATCCAGAAACGCCTCAGGCGCCGGGGGCGCGCCGCGCTCGGCCAGCGAGATGGCAGGCATCGCCCCTGCCTCCATCTGAGCTTGGGGCGGGGCTGCGGCCAGGTTGACCCCGATGCCCACGGTCAGGCGGGTGATCTGGTTCCCCTGCCCTTGGCTTTCCAACAGGATGCCAGCCAGTTTGCGTTCATCCAGCAGCACATCATTGGGCCACTTCAAGGCAAGGCCCGCGCCCAGCCCTAGCGCGGCCACCGCATCGCGCAGGGCAAGGGCCGCCACGAACGAGTGCTGTGCCGCGACCTGCGGCGTGCACATCGGCGCACAGATGTAAGACCCGAAGAAATTGCCTTCTGCCCCGTGCCACGCCCGGCCTCGCCTGCCCACGCCTGCGGTTTGTCGCTTTGCAACCACCCACAGCGGATGGCCCGAAAACCGGCGGGCCGCCTCGGCATTTGTGCTGTCCACCTCCTCTAGGATCAGGTGATCCCAAGCGGGGTGGGGCCGTGCGCTCAATTCACCAGGGTCGCAGCCGCAGCCTCCGCCAGGCCGGCAACCCCAAAGAGGTTGACCATGCCCAACACCATCGCCGCCGCAGAGCCGGTGAGCAGCGCCCAATGGGTCACAGGGATCGAGCCATTGAGGCTTTGGGTCTGCTCGCCAAAATACATAAGATAGACGATGCGCAGATAATAGAACGCGCCAATGGCCGAAGCGATCACACCGGCCACCGCCAGCCAAACCAGGTCTGCGTTCACTGCGGCTGTCAGCACATAGTATTTCCCAAAGAACCCGACCGAGGGTGGAATACCCGCGAGCGAGAACATCAGAACGGTCAGCGCCAGGGCGCGCGTGGGTTCGACCTGGGCGTAATTTCCCAGCGCACCGATATCCATCACCGCAGCGCCATCACGCTCCATATTCAAGATGAAAGCAAAGACGCCCACATTCATCACCACATAGATCGCCATATAGATCAACAGCGACTCCGCCCCTTGTTGGGTGCCTGCGGCCAGGCCCATCAGGGCAAATCCCATATGGGAGATCGAGGAATAGGCCATCAGGCGCTTGATATTGCGCTGTCCAATCGCGGCAATGGCGCCCAGGAACATGGACGCGACGGACAAGAACGCGAGGATCTGTTGCCAGTCGGCAACCGCGTCCCCAAAGGCGCTATAGACCACACGCGCAAACATCGCCGCGGCCGCCATCTTCGGGGCGGTTGCGAAAAAGGCGGTGACCGGCGTCGGCGCGCCCTCATAGACATCCGGTGTCCACATATGGAACGGCGCGGCAGAGACTTTGAAGGCCATGCCCGCGCACAGGAACACAAGACCGATCAGCAAGCCCAGCGACATGTCCTCGCCGGCCGCGGTCGCGATACCCACAAACTCGGTGGTGCCCGTGAAGCCATAGGTCAGAGACGCCCCATACAGCAGCAGGCCCGATGACAGCGCGCCCAAGACGAAGTATTTCAGCCCCGCTTCGGTGGACCGCACGCTGTCGCGCCGGAAAGCCGCGATCACATAAAGCGCAAGGGATTGCAGCTCTAGCCCCATATACAGCACCATCAGATCCCGGGCCGAGACCATGATCATCATGCCCACCGTGGCCAGCACGATCAGCACGGGATACTCAAACTTCATCACCTCGTGCCGGTCCAGATACTTCTCTGACAGCACCAGGATGCATGCCCCGCCCCACAGCATGACCACTTTGGCAAAGCGCGCAAACCCGTCAGAGATGAACGTACCGTCAAATGCGGTGCGTGTGCCCTCGGGTGTCAAGCCGACCCACAGCCCATCAAGAACAAAACCGCAGCGGAGGTCCACAGCACCAGGCGCGAGGCCGCGTCGTGGTTGCGCGCATAGGTGCCAAACATCAGGGCGGCCATGGCAAAGACCGCCAGAATCACCTCGGGCAGGGCTACGTTGATATCTTCCCAGATCATCGGATCCGTCCTTTACTTGGCAGCCAATTGCGTGCCCGCCGCATCGGCAAGCGCAAGGTTGTATTGGGTCAGCAGGTTTTCCACGCTCGGCCCGATCACGTCGAGCACCAGGGCCGGGTAGATCCCCAGCAACAGGGTGAACGCGACCAGCGGCGCAAAGAGCGCCTTTTCGCGCAGGTCCATATCTTTGATCTGGCGCAGGCTTTCCTTGATCAGGTCGCCAAACACCACCCGGCGGTAAAGCCACAGCGCATAAGCTGCCGACAGGATCACCCCCGTGGCGGCAAAGACCGCAACCCAGGTGTTGGCCTGGAAGGCCCCTGCCAGGGTCAGGAACTCGCCCACAAACCCAGAGGTGCCGGGCAGGCCCACATTGCCCATGGTGAACAGCATGAAGATCAGGGCGAACGCGGGCATGCGGATGACAAGCCCGCCATAGGCCTCGATATCGCGGGTGTGCATCCGGTCATAGATCACACCCACGCTGAGAAACAGCGCG
>JBCBNR010000112.1:0-8436 GCA_039821665.1 Pseudomonadota bacterium | reverse complement strand
CAGCGCCCCCTACGCCCCTGTCCCGCAGACCGGACAGGCGCTGTTGCGCGCAACTTTAATTACACGGGTCTCGCCCCACAGGGCATCGTACAGCATCAAGCGCCCGGACAGGTTTGCACCTGCGCCGGTGATCCACTTGATGGCCTCACCGGCCATCATCGATCCCATGACCCCGGCCAAGGCGCCCATGATACCCGCCTCCGCACAGCTTGGCACCAGGCCCGGGGCTGGACGCTGGGGAAAGACGCACCCATAGCAAGGTGCGCCCGCCGCCGGATGGTAGAGGCTGATCTGCCCCTCCCACTGGGTCATCGCAGCCGAAATCAAAGGTAGGCCCAAGGCCACACAGGTTCGGTTCAGCAAATAGCGCGTGTCGAACCCGTCCGAGCCGTCGAGCACCAGATCCACATCGGACAGAAGGTCGACGGCTGTCGCGTCTTCCAGTCGGGTGTGGCGCGTCTCGACCACCACATGGGGGTTGATGCGCGCAAGGCTGGCCTGTGCGCTCTCCACCTTGGGCCGGCCGACAGCATCGGTGTCGTGGATCACCTGGCGCTGCAGGTTCGACAGATCCACCAGATCGTCATCGATCACCCGCAAATACCCGACGCCTGCTGCGGCCAAATACATCAGCGCAGGGGCACCCAAACCGCCTGCCCCGACCATGGCCACCCGTGCGGCCTTCAGCTTTTGCTGACCGGGCCCGCCGACCTCTCGCAGAAAGATATGGCGGGCATAGCGCTCAATCTCGTCTGGTGACAGGCTCACAGGCGGTGGCTCCAGATTACCCGCTCCGGCGCGCCTGGCGGCACGTCCAAAACCCGCTCGAACCCAAGCGCTTGGACAAAGCTGCCAGCCTCGGGGGTCGCGGTGGTCGCCAGTGCCCGCTCGGCCCCGCGCGTGCGCGCCTCGTCCAAAAGCTGTGTGACCAGCGCGCGGCCTTCACCGCGGTGTCGGGCCTCTGGCGCCACCCAAAGGTCGCTCAGATGCACCAAAGGTCCATCGATCTGCGCCCGGCACGCGGCCAAAATGCCCCCCGCCTCGTCGCGCTTAAGCAACGAAAACGGCGCATCCATCTGGGCCAACCCCTCCGCCTCTGCGTGGGCGCGTAGATCCGCGACAAGCCCTCCATCTTCGGCAATCAAAACAGTGCCCGAAGGGGCGGGCGGATCGATGACACCGGTTTTTCCAAAGCGCTGGCGCAAGCGACGCAGGCCTGTGCGGTAAACCAGGACCAGCCCAGTGATCAGAGCGGCGATGATCACAAAGCGCAAGCGGCCGTCCAGCTGCGGCGTACCCAGTGCCGAGCCGATATAGGCCAGCACAAACAAAGCCGCCGACAGCCCCCCCAGCAGTCTGCGCCAAGTGTCCGGCGCCCCGCTTGCACGGGCGTAAAGATAAGCCCCGAAAAAGGCGAGCGGCCCCAGATATAGCATGCCTAAACCCCGGTGGAGCCGAAGCCGCCCGTGCCCCGGGCGGTGGCGTCTAGGCTGTCCACCTCGTCGAACTGGGCTTGAACCACGGGGGCGACGACCATTTGTGCGATCCGGTCTCCATGTGTGATCACAAAAGGGGCGTCGCCCAAATTGATCAGCAGCACCTTCACCTCACCCCGGTAATCCGCGTCCACCGTGCCCGGGGCGTTGGCGACGGTCACGCCCGCGCGCAAAGCAAGGCCCGAGCGCGGGCGCACCTGCGCCTCGACACCCGGCGGCAGCGCCAGGGCAAGGCCCGTGGGCACCGCCGCACGCGCGCCGGGCGCAAGGGTTATCGGGGCCTCCAACGCGGCGCGCAGATCCGCGCCTGCGGCCAGGGCTGTCTCGTAGCTTGGTAAGGGCAGTTCCGCCCCCGCCTGACCCACACGCATAATCGCGACCCGGGTCACGCCAAGGCCTCTGCCAGACGGTCCGCGAGTTTTGCGGCCACCGCGTCCTTGCCCATGCGCGGCCAGGTCTCGGCCCCATGGGCATCGATCAATGTGATCACATTCTCTGTTCCGCCCATAATGCCCGTCTCTGGCGAGACGTCATTGGCCAAAATCCAATCACATCCCTTGCGCGCCCGCTTCTGCGTTGCATTTGTGATCACATCGTCCGTCTCGGCCGCAAAGCCGATCACCAGGGGCGGGCGTTTGGGGTGGTGAGAGACGGTTTTCAGGATATCCGGATTTTCCGCAAAACTCAGTTCCGGCAGTCCGCCTTGTGTCTTTTTCATCTTTGATGCGCTGGCATTGACCACGTGCCAATCGGCCACAGCGGCGGCGAAAATCGCTGCATCCACGGGCAGGGCCGCGTCGACCGCGGCCATCATGGCGCGCGCATCCTCCACTGCTGTGATCTCAACACCTTGGGGCAGGGGCGCTGTGGCGGGACCGGTGACAAACAGCACCTGGGCACCGCGTGCGGCCAGCGCCGTGGCGATCGCACTGCCCTGCGCGCCGGAGGAGCGGTTGGCGATGTAGCGCACCGGATCGATGGGCTCGTGCGTGGGGCCGGAGGTCACCAGGATGCGTTTGCCCGTCAGGGGCTTGGGGCCGAAATGCGCGGCCATCGCCTCGATCAACTCTGCCGGTTCGGCCATACGCCCGGGCCCAAACTCGCCGCAGGCCATGCCGCCTGCATTGGGTCCAACCACCTTTATCCCGTCGCGGCTCAGGTGGGCCAAGTTGCGCCGGGTTGCCGGATGCTCCCACATGCGCACGTTCATAGCAGGTGCGATCATCACCGGCGTGTCGGTCGCCATCAGAAGGGTGCTGGCCAGATCATTCGCAAGGCCTTGGGCCATCTTGGCCATCAGATCTGCCGTAGCCGGGGCGACCAGGACCAAATCCGCAACCCGGCTGAGCTGAATATGACCCATATCCGCCTCGTCCGTCAGGTCGAAGAGGTCCGTATACACTTTCTCGCCCGCCAGCGCAGAGACGCTGAGCGGGGTGACAAACTGGCGCGCAGCCTCGGTCATGACCGGGGTCACCGTCGCCCCATGCTCCGCCAAACGGCGGATCAGGTCGAGGCATTTATAGGCCGCGATACCACCGCCGATGATCAGAAGAACGCGTTTTCCGTGCAACATAGCTCAGAGGTAGACCGGGCGGCGGGTCTTCACAAGACCACGCCGCCCGATGGGATAGGTGGACATCGCAAGGTTGGGGGCTGACCCTGCGATATCCCAACGCGCATCGAGGGAGGACGCGCGCTGAAACCGGTTTAGGCGTGGACCAGCATCTCGGCGGCCATGCCGGTGCGGGCCTCAAGCTCGCGGCGCATTTTTTTCAGCGCCTGGGCTTCAAGCTGGCGGATCCGCTCTTTCGACAACCCCAGTTCGCAGCCTAAGCTTTCCAAGGTGCGCGGATCGTCCTTCAGCTTACGCTCGATGATGATCATCCGCTCGCGGTCATTCAGGGCGCCCATGGCAGAGGTCAGCCAGCTGCGTGCGGTTTCGATATCCCGGTCACGGGTCACGGTTTCGTCCGCGCGCGGCCCCTCATCTTCCAGCGCTTCGACCCATTCCCGCCCTTCTTCGCCCGCTTGTTGGGCGTTGAGCGAGAAGTCCGAGCCGCTGAGGCGCGCATCCATCATCTCCACATCGCGCAAGGGCACGCCGACCTCCTCGGCGATCATCTCGCGCAGGGTCTGACTGTCCAACGTCTCGCCATTGGCCGAGGCTTCGCGCTCGAATTTGGCGCGCACGCGGCGCAGATTGAAAAACAGCGCTTTCTGAGAGGAGGTCGAGCCGGTCCGCACCATCGACCAATTGCGCATCACATAATCCTGGATGGAGGCTTTAATCCACCACACCGCATAGGTCGAAAAGCGAACACCGCGATCCGGGTCGAACTTTTCGGCGGCTTTCATCAGGCCAACGCCGGCCTCTTGCACCAGGTCGGGCATCTGCGCGCCATAGCGGCGGTATTTCGCGGCCATAGACACCGCGAGCCGCATGTAGGCATTGACCAAACGGTGAAGCGACGCCTCGCACTGGTCATCGCGCCAGGCGCGCGCCAAACGCAGCTCGGTTTCGGCATCCAACATCTCTGCGCGCATCGCTTGCCGCGCCATGTTTCTAAGCCCAGACTGGTCCTCGGACATCGATACCCCTCTCCGTTGGTGTTGTTATGCGGACTTTGTGTAGTTGAAAGTGTCTACGGCGGGTTACATGCCTTGGATCACCATGAGAGTGTATCAAGGGTTAAATTGCGAAAAAAACATGGACCAGCATCTTCTGATCTTGGGCGGGGCTCGATCGGGGAAATCTCGATACGCCGAAGAAAACCTAGAGAAAACAACGCTCCCGGTGACTTACATCGCCACGGCCCAGGCCTTTGATGACGAGATGCGAGCGCGGATTGCGCAGCATCGGAAACAGCGAAGTGCTAATTGGGAAACAGTCGAGGCCCCGTTGGATCTGCCAAAAACTGTAAGGCAAGTGTCGCCTGAGCGAGCCATCCTGGTGGATTGCCTGACACTTTGGCTGAGCAATCTGATCCTGGCGGAGCGGGACGTGGACAGTGCAAGCGCTGATCTGTTGGAGGCGTTGGGCACCCGTACACCACCGGTCGTTCTGGTGTCGAACGAGGTGGGCATGGGCGTGGTGCCGGACACGCCCTTGGGCCGTGTGTTTCGCGACGCCCAGGGGCGGTTGAACCAAACCGTTGCGGCCCAGGTGGGGCGCGTGGTGTTTGTGGCGGCGGGTTTGCCGCTTGTGCTGAAAGGGGCTGGGGGATGAGTACGTTTTACTGGGTGCGCCACGGCCCCACACATGCAAAGGCCGCCGTGGGGTGGACGGACCTGCCCGCTGATCTGTCCGACCAGGCCCATGTGGACCGAGTGGCCGCGCATTTGCCGGCAGGCGCGCGGATGGTCACCTCGGACCTGTCGCGCACGCGCGACACAGGCGCTGCCCTAAACCGAGGGCAAGAGCGGTTGGCCGAGCGGCCCGGCCTGCGCGAGATGCACTACGGCGCTTGGGAAAACCGGCCCTTTGATGAGGTGGCCCAGGAGGATCCGGCGCGCAGCCGTGCCTTTTGGACCAATCCCGGGGATGTGGCGCCGCCGGACGGGGAAAGTTGGAACATGTTGCGGGCCCGAGTGGGGGGTGAGATCGACGCGCTCAGCGCATCGCACATGGACAAGCCCCTGGTGGTGGTGGCCCATTTCGGGGTGATCCTTGCGGCCCTTCAGCACGCCACAGGCATGACGGCCACGGCCGCCTTTGGGTTCAAGATCGACAACTTATCGGTCACTCAGATCGATTTCATCCCCCAAGGGCGGCGGTGGCGGGTGGTCTGTGTCAATCACCATCCGTGACGTGCAGGCCCAAAGGGTTTGATTGGACGCGCCTGGCCGTGCGGGTGACAAAGGGCAAAAGCGAGGGCGGATATGACCTACCGATTGGCGATTGCAGAGCGGGTGTTTTCCAGCTGGTCCTTGCGGGGCTGGCTGCTGTTCGAGAAGTTTGGACTGCAGGTGGAGGTAACCCATGCACCCATGCGCACCCCCGCCTTTGATACCATGCTGGCCGCGTTCGGGCCTGCACGCACCGTGCCGGCCATGGGGTTCGACGACGTTGTGTTGTGGGACAGCCAAGCGATGGTCGAGACCTTGGCGGAACGTCACCCCGACGCTGGGTTCTGGCCCGAGGCCCCGGCGGCGCGGGCCTGCGCGCGGGTTTTGGTGGCGCAGATGCACGCAGGCTTTTCCGCGTTGCGCCAGGACTGTCCCATGAACTTGGCCCACACCTATTCCGATTTCGCGCCCAGCGATGCGCTGCGGGCCGAGCTTGCGCGCCTAGCAGAGCTGTGGGATTGGGCGCGCTCCTTCGGCGGGGAAGGGCCTTGGCTGTTTGGGGCCTACTCGGCGGCGGATGCGTTCTATGCGCCCGTGGCCACGCGCATCGCGACCTATGGTTTGCCGATGCCCGCGCGCGCCATGGGATATGTGGCCGATCACCTGGCCGATCCTGCCTTTCGCCAATGGCGGGCCCGGGGCCTAGCAGAGCCGGAGAGGCCGACACGGTATGACCTGAACCTGCCGCGCGGGCCTTGGCCGGGGCCGGACCCGCTGCCCGCACGGCCGCTTCCGCCCGAGGCGCTGGCCCAGGCAATCAACTCCACCTGCCCGTTCAGCGGCGCGCCCATCGTCGCGCAAGCCTTGGCCGAGGTGGAGGGCAAGACGCTGGGTTTTTGCAACCGGTTTTGCCGGGACAAAACCGTCGCGGATGCCGCCGCCTGGCCCCAGGTGATGGCGCTGCTGTAGGGGGCCAGAGAGAAAGGCCGCCTTTTCCGTAGGCCTTAACCCTTTGCTAACCCTCCTTAACGACCAATGGTTGCGATGGAGGGTCCATGACCGCAACGATCCACACGGTGGCCTTTGAGGGTGTGGAGGCCCGCAAAGTAGAGGTGCAGTGCGCGTTGTCGCCGGGCCTGCCTGCGTTCTCGATCGTTGGTCTGCCGGAACGGGCGGTGTCGGAGGCGCGCGAGCGGGTGCGCGCAGCCCTCAGCGCCATGGGCCTTGCGATGCCCGCCAAGCGCATCACCGTGAACCTGTCGCCTGCGGATATGCGCAAAGAAGGCTCTCACTTCGATCTGCCGATAGCGCTGGGTATCCTCGCAGCGATGGAGGTGCTGCCCGCGGATGAGACCGCAGGCGCGCTTGCGATGGGGGAGCTTGCCCTCGATGGGACGCTCATCGCGTGCCAAGGGGCGTTGCCCGCCGCCGTTCTGGCGGTGGAGGAGGAGTTGCGGCTTTTGTGCGCGCTCAACGCCGGGTCCGAGGCGGCCTGGGTCAGCGCGGCCCAAGTTGCGGCGGCCCCCAGCCTTCTGTCCCTGGTGAACCATTTGACGGGTCGGGCTGTCCTGCCTGAGCCGCAGGCCGGTGAGGTGGACGCCGGGAAGGACATCCGCGACCTTGAGGATGTGCGCGGGCAAGAGCGCGCGCGCCGAGCCTTGGAGATCGCAGGGGCGGGACGCCATCATCTGTTCCTGGTGGGCCCGCCAGGGTCGGGCAAATCGATGCTGGCGTCCCGCTTGCCGGGCATCCTGCCGCCCATGTCCGCCAAAGAGACGCTGGAGGCCTCGATGATCCAGTCGCTAGCGGGGGTGCTTGTGGGGGGGCGGATCTCGCGCCGGCGGCCCTTTCAGGACCCCCATCACACCTCTTCGATGGCGGCCATTGTCGGGGGCGGGCGCGGTGCCGGACCGGGGCAGGTCAGCCTTGCCCATAACGGCGTGCTGTTCCTTGACGAGATACCGGAGTTCCAGCGCCCAGTGCTGGAGACCCTGCGCCAACCGTTGGAGACGGGCGATGTGGTTGTGGCGCGGGCCAATGCCCATGTGCGCTATCCCTGCCGGTTCTTGCTGGTGGCCGCGGCGAACCCCTGCCGTTGCGGGTATCTGGCGGATGCGGCGCGCGCCTGTTCCAAGGCGCCGGTCTGTGGGCAGGACTATCTGGGGCGGCTGTCGGGGCCGCTGCTCGACCGCTTTGATCTGCGCCTGGAGGTGCCGCCGGTGCGGGTGGCGGACCTCGCGGATGCGCCACGTGGGGAGAGCACCGCCGCAGTAGCGGCCCGGGTGGCCGAGGCGCGGGAGCGGCAAGCAACCCGGTATGAGGGCGCGCCTGGGGTTAGTGTGAATTCCGAGGCGCAAGGCGAGGTGTTGGATGCCACCGTTCACCTGCAAGCGGACGCTAGGGCCTTTCTGGTGGAGCTTGCGGACCGGCACGGGCTATCCGCCCGGGGGTTTCACCGGGTGATGCGGGTGGCGCGCACCATTGCGGATCTGGACGAGGCGCGAGAGGTCACCCGGGCCCATGTGGCCGAAGCCGCCGGGTACCGGCTGAGCGCAGCCCTGACCGGTCGGACTGGTATGATGGGTTAGATCGCGGCGCGATGGGCGACGTTGATACGTCCATATCCCCTCCCGCCCGGTTTCGTCGGCTAACGCCGCCAAAACCCGTTGGGCCGGGCACCGGCGCACGCGCCGGTGGGTCCTGCGGATGGGGCGGTGGGTGCTGTGATAGCGGGACGTCCTGGGGCTTGTGGGCGGGCATGCGTTGGCTCGATCCGATGGTCTTTGGATCGGGACAGACATGGCTGCAGCACGTAGCGTCCGTGCACATGCTCTGGGACACAGGCGAACGTAGTTGCCCGTTTAAAGCGCTGCCAATCCCCCCGCTGGCCCTCTGATATTCTTTATCGAAAGAGATCAGGAAGGGTAGATCGTATGTGTGCTTCAAGGATCACGAGGCTTGCCGAACTCACTGCGACTTGACGTTGGAGTGAATGCCTGTCGTGCGGACGAAGCGTCGTTCGATTATTGGCTGCCACGACCTCGACGACTGTCTACGATTAGCTCACCATGAGACCAAAAGCGTTCGACTTTTTGCCACCAATATCGGCTTTCTGGCCCTAAGAATTCAACGAAGTCTTTAGGCTTCGTGC
>JBCBNR010000111.1:0-8664 GCA_039821665.1 Pseudomonadota bacterium | reverse complement strand
ATCACCCCGCCTTATCAGACCTATATTCAGTACGAGACCTATATAGTGCCGGGCCTGTGCGGGATGATCATGCTGTTCAACGGCATGCAAAGCTCGCTTAGCCTTGTCTACGATCGCGAGATGGGGTCCATGCGCCTGCTGCTCACCGCCCCTCTACCCCGGTGGTGGCTGCTTTTGTGTCGCTTGCTTGCCTCCACCGCGATCTCGATCTTGCAGGTCTATGCGTTTCTGATCATCGCCGATCTCTATGGTATCCGCTGGCCAGCGCTGGGGTACATCACGGTTCTGCCCGCGCTGATCCTGGCCGGGCTGATGCTAGGCGCCCTGGGCCTCGCCCTTTCAAGCTTTATCAAGCAATTGGAAAACTTCGCAGGCGTGATGAACTTTGTGATCTTCCCGATGTTCTTTATGTCATCAGCCCTCTACCCGCTGTGGAAAATGGCCGAAAGCTCAGAGGTGTTGCACGACATCTGCGCGCTGAACCCATTTACCCATGGGGTGGAGATGATCCGCTTTGCGCTACATGGGCAGTTCAACCTAGCCGCCACCGGATGGACGGGACTGGCCGCCCTTATCTTTCTTGGGCTTGCGATTTGGGGGTATGATCCGGCAAGGGGTATGATGACCCGAAAGAAAGGATAGCTGCCCATGCGACTGGTTTTGATCTGCGCGCTGACATTGGCCTTGCCCGCCGGGGCGGAAGATACCCATGGCACACTCAACCCGCCTGAGATGGGCATGGACCGGGTAATGCAAAACATTCGAAGAGGTCAGGCGGATATGACCACCTGTGCTGCGGGGTATCACTTCACCAAGAAAGGGGACCATGGCGAGGCGCGCGAGATCTTCGAGTTGTGCGCCGAGAAAGGCGGTTACACTGCCGCGATGACCTGGATGGGCCAGTTGGACAATAACGGGCTTGGGGACGAGTACGATCCTGACGCCGCTGCTGCGTGGGACAAACGTGCAGCCGAGGCGGGCGATCCGGTGGGACAGTTCAACTATGGTCTAAGCTTGCTGCGCGGGCACGGGGTTGCGCGCGACGTGATTGCGGGCAAGCGCTTTGTGGACAAGGCTGCCGCTGCCGGTTTGCCCATTGCAAAACGCCTTCAAGCCTCGGGCTATGACCCAGATGAGGTGACGCCGGACGCGGACAATTGGAAATACGCACCCCTGTTCTAAAGCGCCAGATGGGGTGCTACGCGTGCACGCCCGGGGTCACCCATCACCCGCATGGGCCTGCGAACACCGCAGGCCGCCCAGCCAAGCGCAGAACGCGACTGGCCAGCCTACGCGCCTCTGCCTCCACATGGGTGACAAGGACTGTGGCCACCGACCGACGGGCGCGCATGGTCTCAAACAGGGTCATCATGTCCTCCACCAGATCCGGGTCGAGCGAGACAAAAGGCTCGTCCAGCAGCATCAAGTCCGGGTCGCGCGCAAAGGCCCGCGCCAGGGACAAGCGCCGTTGCTGACCCAGCGATATCTGGCCAGGAAACCGCTTGCCCAGCCCCTCTAGCCCCACCTCTGCCAGCGCCTGTGCCGCGTGATCCGCGGTGATCCCGGTTGTCACCGTCAGGTTCTGGGTGACCGTCCGCCAGGGCAGAAGGGTCGGCTCTTGAAACACATAGGCGATGCGGCCTGACACCTGGCGCACCCCGTCAAACCCAGGCTGCAAGCCCGCCAGAACACGCAGCAAGCTGGTCTTGCCGACACCCGAGGGGCCTGTGATCGCCACAGTTTCACCCGGTGTTACGGTCAGAGAGACTGCCCCCAACACGGCCTCGCCGCCTAGGGACAGTCCCTTAAGGTTCAGGCTAAGCGCAGGCTTAGCTTGCGGGTTGGACAAAGACACCCTCGGGCAAATCGGTGGCCTCGCCCACAAGCTCGGCGCCACCGAACTCGACCATCAAGCGCAGCATCCGATCGGCCGCGTCCTCGTCCACGGCGCCGCCGCTTGGGATGCCCGCGCGAAAGCCTGCCTTGAGCGCCAGGAACTGCTCGTCTGTCTTTGCGTTCATGCGCGGGCGCAAGCGATCCCACTCCGCCTCGTCTTCGGCCAGCAGACCCTTGGCCTGGCGCGACGCTGCGGCAAGACCCTGGACCAGTTCGGGATGGTCGCGCAGCATCTCGCCGCGCATCACATAGCCCAAGAGCGGAGTGTCGGGATCAAGACCGAGGGCTTTGGCCGCCGTTTCCACGTCGATCAGCTTTTCCATGCCGCTTGCTTCCATCTTGGCCATGAAATGCCAAAAGTTGATCGCGCCATTCAACTCGCCCTGCAGGGCGGTCTTAAAGATCAGGGGTGGCGCGCCAAACACTTGCTCGGTCTCGCCCGCCAGATCAAAGCCCAGCTCTTTTTGGGCATAGGCCCGCAGGATCAGCCAGCTTTTGTCCAAAGGGCCACCGGCGATGCCAATCTTGCCACCTGCAAGATCCTTAAGGCTGGCGGCAGAGCCTTTGGGTACCACCACGCCACCTACGGCCTTGGAATAGGGGATAAAGACAAAATCCTTGCCCGCGGCGCGCTGGCGCGCAACCCAAAGCCAGTCCGAGACGATCACATCGGCCTCGCCACCCTGAAACGCCACCTTGGCGGCGGCCCCGCCAGCCATGCCCTGCACGTCAAGCTTGAAGCCGTTGGCGCTGTCAAAGCCATGGTGCTGGATCGTGTCCAACTCCCAGTTCACGGTGCCGAATTTCAGCACAGCAGCTTTAAGGGTCGGCGTCTCGGCCATGGCGGCCACTGCACTGACGGCCAACACGGCCAAACCGGTCGCTATTCTGTCCACAAATGACATGTGATCCCTCCCTTTTATGGTTGGACTAAGAGTATCAAGCCTATAGGCAATGCAACCCGGTACAATGGTCGTAGATCAGTCGATCACCAAGCGTGGCAGCCAATGACTGTCCGGGTCGCTCTCCTCCAAATCCACATCGCGCACCGGACGCAGATTGCCCGCCTCGGGCGGAGCAGACAAAATGTCCATGTCCATTTCATGCAGCACCCCTTCGATGCCGCCATCAGGCCGAGCTGTCAGCTTGTAGTAGACCCCGTTCCACATGTTGATCCCGTACTCCGTCGCCCCCTTCCAAAGAAACAAGAAATCATATTCCAAGTCTGTCAGGTCTTCCGCAACCGAACGCTTGATGGGGTAGGGATAGGGCACATGGCACCAATGCTTTTCGGGGCCTTCGAGGCACTTGAACGGGCGCATGGACAAAAAATGGTCGGTAAAGGGCTCTGCGGCCATGGTAATCTTGTACTCACCATCCTCCCCAACGGTCAGCGTGGCGATGGGCACGCGCATGCCCTGCGCGTCGACCAAAGACACCGTATGCGAAGAGGCCATCGCGCCCGTCGCACTGATCAAAGCAAGGATAAGCAAACCAAATCGAGCCATGGGCTGGACCATAGACAAGCATGGCCCAAGCTCCGCTAGGACTTTGGTGGAAGCTCACTGCCTGGTTAGAGGCGTTTGACTGCCAAAAACAACCTACGACCATGGTGCAATTTCGCCAAATCCCGGTTCGCTGAACAATAAAGGGGCAGGAATCCGAGCATTCGATGAACGCATGCCGGAAAACGCCTTTAGGGAGGATTCTCGATGAATCGGTTTATTCTGGCGGTGACCGCCGGCGTCATGGCGGCAAGTTTTGCCCAGGCGGATGTCACCGAAAGTGATCTCGCCAACGATCAATCCATGACTTCGCAGATCACGACCAATGGGATGGGTCGCCATCTGCAGCGCTACAGCCCGCTCGACGTTCTCAACAAAGACAATGTCAGCAACCTGGTCCCCGCTTGGGCCTTCAGCTTGGGCGGCGAGAAGCAGCGCGGCCAGGAAACCCAACCGCTGATTTATGACGGCATTATGTATATCACCGGCTCGTACAGCCGGATGTATGCCATCGACGTGAAAACCGGCGAAGAGCTGTGGCAGTATGATGCCCGCTTGCCCGAGGGCATCCTGCCCTGCTGTGACGTGGTCAACCGTGGTGCCGCTCTTTACGGCGACAAGATCATCTTCGGCACGCTCGATGCTCGCATCGTGGCGCTGGACGCAAAAACCGGCGATGTGGTCTGGCGCGATAAGATCGCCGACTACAAGGCCGGCTACTCTTACACCGCAGCCCCGCTTATTGTGAATGGCCTGGTCATCACCGGCAATTCGGGTGGTGAGTTTGGCATCGTCGGCTCGGTTCAAGCGCGTAACGTGGACAATGGCGAACTGGTTTGGGAACGCCCCGTGATCGAAGGTCACATGGGCATGCTCAATGGTGAAGAAAGCACCATGACCGGCACGCTCAACGCCACATGGCCTGGTGATATGTGGAAGACCGGCGGCGGGGCGACCTGGCTTGGCGGTTCTTATGACGCACGGACCGACACGGTGATCATGGGCACTGGCAACCCTGCACCCTGGAACTCGTGGCTGCGCAATGCAGGCCAAGACAACTCAGGTACCGGTGACAACCTTTATGCCGCGTCGCGCCTTGGCCTCGACCCCGCAACGGGCGAGATCAAGTGGCACTTCCAGACCACCCCGCGCGAAGGCTGGGACTATGATGGCGTGAACGAAGTGGTCGCCTTTGACGACCGCGACGGCAACCAGCGCTTGGCAACCGCCGACCGCAACGGCTATTTCTACGTGCTTGATGCGGCTGATGGGTCGTATGTGCGTGGTGTGCCATTTGTCAAAGATATCTCTTGGGCAGACGGCCTGGACGAGAATGGCCGCCCGATCTTCAACGAGGCAAACCGCCCCGGCGATCCTGCGGCTGCAGCGGACGGAAACAAGGGTGACGTAATCTTCGCCTCGCCTTCGTTCCTGGGCGGCAAAAACTGGATGCCCATGGCCTTCAGCCAGAACACCGGCAACTTCTATGTGCCCTCGAACGAGTGGGGCATGGATATCTGGAACGAGCCGATCACCTATAAGAAAGGTGCTGCCTATCTGGGTGCGGGCTTTACCATCAAGCCCAACTACCAGGACCATATCGGTAGCCTCAAAGCCATCGACCCGGACACGGGCGATTTGGTGTGGGAGTACAAGAACGACGCCCCATTGTGGGGTGGTGTGATGACCACTGGCGGCGGCCTGGTCTTCACCGGCACGCCCGAGGGCAAGTTCATGGCGTTTGACGACGCCACGGGCGAGGTTCTTTGGTCCTTCCAAACCGGATCTGGCATCGTCGGTCAGCCTGTGACCTGGATGCAGGATGGCGAACAGTATGTCTCGGTCATCTCCGGCTGGGGTGGGGCTGTTCCGCTGTGGGGCGGCGAGGTCGCCAAGAAGGTGAACTACCTCAATCAAGGTGGGACGCTTTGGACTTTCCGCCTGCCCAAGCAGTTGGCTTCGGCGAACTAACTCTCCCTGGATTGCCGAAAACGAGACGGCGCGCCATTGGCGCGCCGTCTTCTTTTTGGGCAGTGTTTTCTGCCCATAACGGCCCACCTTAGACCTTTGGATGATGGTATTGGCAGCACGCGCTGCTATCCTAATTGTGTCAGGAGGCGCCCATGGTCGTTGAAACTGCCCAAAGACTGTCCCATGCGTTGATCATCGATGATCACCCACTGTTTTGCGACGCGCTGTCCATGACATTGCAAAGCATCCCCGGGGTTCAAAGCGTAAAGACCGTTCATCTGCTTCAAGACGGCTTAGATGCGCTCAGCACGTTGCCCCAGACGGATGTGGTCATGCTCGACCTCAATCTGCCCGATGTCTCAGGCCTCGACGGTCTGGTGCGCTTGAAAAAGGCGGCCCAGGATGTGCCGATCATCGTGGTCTCGTCCCTCGCGGATCAGCGGATGATCAAGGCGGTTTTGCAGGCAGGTGCGCAAGGCTTCGTGCCCAAACACTCCAAGCGTGACGTGTTCCTCAGCGCGTTTGCCAAAGTTGGCGCGGGCGAGCGGTATCATCCCGACGGCTATGTGGATGTGCCCGGCAGTGCCGATGACGGGTCCGAGCGCAAGGTCGCCTTTGACCGGCTGGCCACGCTGACCAATCAACAGGCGCGCATTTTGCACCTGATCTGCGAGGGCAAGCTGAACAAGCAAATCGCCTATGACCTGTCCATCGCAGAGACGACCGTAAAGGCCCATGTCACGGCGATCATGCGCAAGCTTGGTGTTCAAAGCCGCACCCAAGCTGTGTTGATCGCAGGGCAAGCCCGGTTTTCAAACATCTTGCCAAGCGAAGCTTCCTAGACCTAGACTGCTTGCTAACAAAAGCAAATAAGCAGGGAGGGAAAGATGGATGGGCTTACCGAGCCCTCCGTCCTGCGCCAGCAATCGGTGGTATCGACCGGCTGCATTGCCAGCGACACGACGTGTCCTGTGACAGCGTTGCAGGGGCAACTTGGTGTGTCCGACTTCTCGCTGGTGGTTCTCTTTGTCTCGCCCGACGCTGACTTTGCCGCGATTATGGAAAAGGCCCATCAGGTGTGGTCCGGCGCCCAAGTGGTCGGTTGCCGCACAGCGGGCGAGATTGCCCAGGGTCAAGGCTATTGCGACGGCTCCATCGTCGCTCTTGGCTTTCCCAGTTCCCTGTTCCAGGTCGAAACTCAGATCTTTCAGAACATCCAAAAACTTGATGAGCGAGAGGCCATTGAGGCCACCATCCTGGCGCGCACCAAACTGGCACGGCAGGCCCAGGCGTTGCCCAACGAGTTTGCTATGCTGTTGGTTGATGGGTTGTCCTTGGCCGAGGATCGTCTGGTGGCGGCCCTGTCCTCGGGGTTGGGACCGATCCAAATGTTCGGCGGCTCTTCGGGGGATGGCGTGCGGTTCGAGGACGCGCCCATCGCCGTGGGCGCGCAGGTCTACAACGATGCTGCGGTGTTGGTGCTGGTGCGCACTCGCTGCGAGGCCAAGGTCTTTAGCCTGAACAACTTCGTGCCAACCGATCAACGGATGGTGGTCACCAAGGCCGATCCCAACCGCCGCATCGTTCAAGAGATCAACGCAGAGCCTGCCGCGATCGAACTGGGCCGGTTGCTGGGCAAAGCCCCAGGGCAGATCGACACCTTCACCTTTGCGGAAAACCCAATGGTCGTGCGCTTTGGCGACACCCACCATGTGCGGGCCATCAAACGGGTGACAGACAATGGCGAGTTGGAGTTCTTTTCGGCCATCGACGAGGGCCTGGTGCTGACCATCGCCAAAGGCTCGGATATGGTCGAGCATTTGGACGCAAGCCTGCAGGGCCTGTCGAACGGGTCGGCCCCGGAAATGGTGATTGCGTGCGACTGCATCCTGCGCCGGATCGAGGCGGGCCAAAAGCAACAGACGCGGGCGGTCAGCGCGGTTCTGCGCGACCATAACGTGGTGGGCTTTTCGACCTATGGCGAGCAATTCGGTGGCCTTCACGTGAACCAAACCATGACGGGCGTCGCGTTGTTCAGCCCCAAGGACGGGCAGACCCATGACCCATAGCCTGGTCAATCCCGCCGACAGCTTGGAGCGCCAGAACGACAAGCTGCGCACCATCAGCGAGGCGCTGATGCGCCGGGTGGAGCAGGACACGACCCGCGCCGGCGCTGCCTATGCCCAGTTCGAGCGGACAGCCCTGTTGGAAGACGAGGTGCGCCAACGCACAACCGAGCTGGAACGTGCGCTCGACCTTCTCAACCAATCAAACGCGGCCCTTGCCGCCGCACAGCGCGAGGCCGAGGGCGCTCATGCCACCATGGCCAGTGCGTTGGAGGCGGTGGAGGAAGGCTTCGCGCTGTTTGATGCCCAGGACGAGCTGGTGCTGTTCAATACCCGCTTTTGTCAGCACATGACCGATGTGCGCGCCAAACTGCGCAAGGGGATGAGCTTTGCGTCCTATGTGGGGGTGGTCAGTAAAAGCCGCTTTTTCAATCTGCCAACCAAGGCCGAGCGGGACCAGTGGGCGAGCAAACGGCGCGCAGCCCATCGCAAACCCCATGTGGTCTTTAACGTGCCAGTGACCGATCACCAGTGGATCCAAGTCTCGGAGCATCGCACCCCCGATGGTGGGACGGCGATCTTGCAGACGGATGTCTCTCACATCATCCGGGCCGAGCAGGAAAAGCGCGGCCAAATGCGCGACAGTCAGGCCAAGACCCTACGCGCAACCTTGGATCACCTGAACCAGGGCGTATGTATCTTCGATGCGCAAGGCGCGCTGGTGGATGCAAATGCGCGGATCCGTGATATGCTGGCCGTGCCGGTGTCGTTGTTGCGGGCTGGCACCCGGATCGACCCTCTAATAGACACGCTGCGCCCTCAATTCGACACCTCTGCCGAGGCCATCGCGTCCATTCAAGCTTGGGTGCACCAGGACGAGCCGCGCCCGTCCCTGCGCCACGAGTTGCGCTTTCGCAACCGTCTGGTCTTGGACTTCTATGCCCAAGAGATGCCGGACAGGGGTTTTGTGATGTCATTCACCGATGTCACGTCCGAGCGCGAGGCCGCGCGCACCTTGCACAATGTCAACGCCAGCCTGGAACGCCGGGTGCGCGAGCGCACGATGGAACTGGAAGACGCGGTTTCAGTGGCCGAGCGGGCCAATGCCTCCAAAACTCGGTTCGTGGCGGCCGCCAGCCATGATCTGTTGCAGCCCGTCTCGGCGGCGAAGCTTTACATGGGCTCGCTCGCCGATCCCGGCATGCCATCCTGTACCACGGCCACAA
>JBCBNR010000110.1:0-8671 GCA_039821665.1 Pseudomonadota bacterium | reverse complement strand
CACACGCGCGCCGGCGCCCTTTAAGGCAGGTCTGCCCGTATGACCGTTTTTATCATCCGCCGATTGTTGCAAAGCGTGCTGGTCGTGGCTGTGATGACCCTGCTGGTGTTCGCGGGCGTCTATGCCATCGGCAACCCAGTGGAAATTCTGATCAGCCAAGACGCGACCGAGGCAGAGCGTGCCGCTGCTATTGCCCGCCTGGGCTTGGACAAAAGCCTGCCAGAGCAATATCTGGCGTTCCTGGGAAACCTTCTCAAGGGCGATTTGGGCACCAGCTTTGTCTTTGGCGAGCCTGCGCTGAAACTGGTGCTCGACCGGTTTCCCGCCACGATGGAACTGGCGCTCTGCGCCATGCTCATCTCGATCTTTATCGGCGTGCCCTTGGGTCTTTATGCCGGACTGCGCCCTGACAGCATCGGTGGGCGCACCATCATGACAGGGTCCATCTTTGGGTTCTCGCTTCCCAATTTCTGGCAAGGGCTGATGCTGATCATGCTCTTTGCGGTGATCCTGCAATGGCTGCCCGCCGGCGGGCGCGGTGAGCGTGGGGTATTTCTGGGCATCGAGAGCAGCTTTTTCTCGTGGGATGGGCTTAGCCATCTGATCCTGCCCGCGATCAACCTCGCGCTCTTTAAAACCAGCCTTGTGATCCGCCTCACCCGCGCCTCCGTGCGCGAGACGATCAACCTCGACTATGTGAAATTCGCCCGCGCCAAGGGGTTGAGGCCGCGCCGGGTGATCGGGCTACATGTGCTCAAAAACATCATGATCCCCCTGGTCACCATCATTGGCCTGGAGTTTGGATCCGTCATCGCCTTTGCCGTGGTGACAGAGACGGTCTTTGCTTGGCCCGGCATGGGCAAGCTGATCATCGACAGCATCTTCCAACTCGACCGGCCTGTGATCGTGGCCTACCTCATCGTCATCGTGTTTTTGTTCATCACCATCAATCTGGTTGTGGACATCCTATACGCCGTGCTCGACCCCCGTGTGCGCCTGTCGGACCAAAAAGCATGAGCTCTTTGGACCCAGCCCCGCCCGATCTTGCCAAGACGGCAGACGCGCCTGCCAAATCGGTGCCCCCTGCGGTGCGGATTGCCCAGGACTTTGTGGAAAGTCCGCTGGCTGTGCTGGGCTTGATCACCCTGACGCTCATCATTCTCATCGCGATCTTTGCGCCGCTGATCGCCCCGCAAAACCCCTATGATCTGTCCCAAATCCGGCTGGAGGACAGTCGCCAGCCCCCCGGCTCGCAGGGCATGACCGACCCGTGGGAGGCGGATCTGAGCCTTGCGATTGATCCGGCCAGCGCCGGCAGCCAGGACCTGACCTTCGAGGCGACAGCGCCCGTGGACAGCGCCACACTCAGTTGGAGGCCAGAGGGCGAAGGGGTGCGCATCAGCCTGACCTTCTCCCCTCCGCTCGACACGATCCCGTTGGAGCCGCTGAGGCTGGACGACCTGCCCCGAGGCGCGGAGATCGACGTGGGCGAAAAGCACAGCTTCCGGTCCTTTTGGACGGTCAGCGCCCAGGATTTGCAAGATTTCACCCTCACCTCCCGGCGGGATCTGGACACGGCGTTCGACTTGGAACTGGCGGTCAAAGCCACCGAAGGCGAACCGTTAATGACCTATTGGCTGGGCACCGATGGTCAGGGGCGCGATATGCTCTCGGCCATCATGTTTGGCCTGCGCACCAGCTTGGCCGTGGGTGTGGTAAGTTGCTTTTTCGCCATGGTGATCGGGCTCAGCCTGGGCATGACCGCCGCGTTCTTTGGCGGCCGCCTCGAGACTCTGATCATGCGCATCGTCGATCTGCAGTTGAGCTTTCCCACAATCCTTGTGGCCCTCATGCTGCTGGCCATTCTCGGCTCGGGCGTCGAGAAGGTGATGCTGGCCCTGGTGATCGTGCAATGGGCGTATTTCGCGCGCACCGCCCGCTCTGTCGCGCTGGTCGAACGGGGCAAGGAATATGTGGAGGCCGCGCAATGCCTGGCCCTGTCCAAAAGCCGGGTGATCTTTCGCCATCTGCTGCCCAACTGCCTGCCACCCATCATCGTGGTTGCGACCGTGCAGGTGGCCAACGCCATCGCGTTGGAGGCGACCCTGTCTTTCTTGGGCATCGGCTTGCCCGTGACAGAGCCGAGCCTGGGCTTGCTCATCTCCAACGGGTTCGAGTTCATGTTGTCGGGCCGCTATTGGATCAGCGTCTACCCCGGTGTCGCGCTTCTGATCACCATCATCGCGATCAACCTGGTGGGGGACCGGTTGCGCGATGCCCTAAACCCAAGGCTGACGCGATGAGCCTTTTGAGCATCGACAATCTCAACACGCATTTCTTCACCAAGGCCGGTGTTGTGAAATCGGTTGATGGCGTTTCGCTGTCTTTGGACCGTGGCGAGATCCTGGGCATCGTGGGCGAAAGCGGCTCGGGCAAATCCGTCACAGGCTTTTCCATTATGGGCTTGGTGGACCCACCCGGGCGCATTGTCGAAGGGTCCATCCGCTTTGACGGCCATGATCTCGTGGGCCTTGCCGATGGACAAATGCGCGACCTGCGGGGGCGGCGGATCGCGATGATCTTCCAAGACCCGATGATGACCCTGAACCCGGTGCTGCGGGTGGACACCCAAATGATCGAAGCGCTGCGCGCCCACGGCAAATGGACCGATGATGCCGCGCGTCAGCGCTGCCGGGACGTGCTGGGCCAGGTGGGCATCCCAAGCCCCGAGGAACGCTTGCGCAGCTACCCTCACCAATTCTCGGGCGGGATGCGCCAGCGGGTTGCCATCGCGATCGCGCTGTTGCACCAGCCCGACCTGATTATCGCGGACGAGCCGACAACCGCGCTGGATGTGACGATTCAGGCGCAAATCCTGTTCGAGATCCAAAAGCTGGTGGCCGAGAACAACACCGCAATGATCTGGGTGACCCATGATCTGGCGGTGGTGGCGGGGCTCGCGGATCGGGTGGCGGTGATGTATGCGGGCCGCATTGTCGAGATGGGCACCACGGATCAAGTGGTGAACCGGCCGTTGCATCCCTATACGGTTGGCCTGATCGGCTCGGCCCCGTCCCGCAACGCCCGGGGAACACGGCTTACACAAATCAAAGGCATGGCGCCCCTGCCGTTAAACCTGCCCAGCGGGTGCGCCTTTCAGCCCCGCTGCGATCGGGCGACGCAAGCCTGCGCCACGGCGCCAGAGGCAACCCTGGCCCATGGCGGCCACTTGGTGCGCTGCCACCACCCTTTGGAACGGGCCATGGCCCCTGGGGCAACCCCATGAGCGCGCCGATCATCTCGCTCAAAGGCGTCTCTAAGCGCTTTACCAAAAAGCTCGACATCGCCGAGCGGTTTGCCCGCCGTCTCGGCGCGCGCGTCGAAGAGCATACCGTCCACGCGGTCGACACGGTCGATCTGGACATCGCCCCGGGCGAAGTGGTCGGTCTGGTGGGCGAAAGCGGCTGCGGGAAGAGCACGCTGGGCCGCTGCGTGGCGGGTGTCCACCAGCCGTCGGACGGGGTGATCCGGTATCGTGGCGCGGATGTCACCGGGTTGCGTGGCAAGCCGTTGCTGGAAAGCAGATTGAAGGTCCAGATGATTTTTCAGGACCCGATGAGCAGCCTCAACCCACGCTTAAAGGTCAGTGACATCATCAGCGAGGCGCCCCTTTATCATGGGCTGATCACCCGAGGCGAGGTGACGGAATACGTGGCCAACACCATGCAAAGGGTCGGCCTCGACCCGTCCTATCACCAGCGCTATCCCCACCAGTTTTCCGGCGGCCAGCGACAGCGCATCGGCATCGCCCGCGCCCTGGCCGTGCAACCGGATTTTATCGTCTGTGACGAGGCGGTGGCGGCCCTCGATGTCTCGATCCAGGCGCAGGTGTTGAACCTGTTCATGGATCTGCGCGAGGATCTGGGCCTGACCTACCTTTTCATCAGCCATGATCTGGGCGTGGTGGAGCATCTCAGCGACCGAGTGGTAATCATGTATCTGGGCCGCGTGGTGGAAACCGCGCCGACGGAGGCTCTGTTCGCGGACCCCAACCATCCCTATACCCAGGCGCTCTTGGCCGAAGCCCCGAGGCTAGAGACGGACCGCAGGGTCTATGCGCCGATCAAGGGCGAGATCCCCTCGCCCCTAGACCCGCCAAAGGGCTGCCATTTCCACCCCCGCTGTCCCCATGCCATGGACCGCTGCCGCCAAGAG
Organism: Pseudomonadota bacterium; assembly: GCA_039821665.1. Lineage (GTDB taxonomy): Bacteria > Pseudomonadota > Alphaproteobacteria > Rhodobacterales > Rhodobacteraceae > CANLSM01. Next base: position 4,456 of record JBCBNR010000110.1, on the reverse strand, counting down.
GTGCCAAAGCTCCGAGAGATCGCGCCGGGCCGGACGAGCGCGTGCCACCTGAACGACGCCTAGGGCACTAGCGGCGTTGCATGTCAGTCCACCCAGCGGCCAAGACGCACCGCCGTGGCCCCGGGGGTCAGCCTGCGGCTGGGCATGACCAAAACGCACCCCTCGCAGGGTGCGCGGACCTCCCGCCCCCCATCCGTGCCGATCAACGTGCCTTTGGCCAGGGTCTCCAACCCGGTAAAGGGCTGGGCGAACTCGAACGCCTCGCTTTCGACCGTGACCGCTTCAAACACGTTAACGCAGCGTTGTTGGGCCGGGGTTGGGCGCAGATGGGGGGCGGCGGTGTCCGCGTCGATCATCCCATGCAACACCAACCAGCGATACACGCTGTCCACGGCGACCGACGTGGCCTCCGCCTCCCAGTGTTGACCGCATTCGATCAAGACGGCGGTCTTTGGGCTGTTCGCATCGCCAAAACCGCCATAGTCGCGCAACCGGCACCCCGCTGCGTGGCCTTGGTCGGCGACGATCACCTCGGGCGCGCCCAGTGCTCTGGACATCGTCACGGTCTTGGCCAATGGGCCTGCCACAATCACAGGGGCGGCTTTGTGCTGCATGGAATGGACATCCAACAGCAGATCCACCGTGTCGATCAACGGGCGCATCTGGCGCGCCCGCGCAAGCTCGCGCGTGGTCGACGGCCCCTCAAGCTTGGCCATATCCCAGACCCGGTTCATATCCTCATCCAAAAACCGGCTTGCCATGGGGTCTGCAGGGTCAAAGGCCTGATAGGCCTCTACATTGGCAAAGCCCAAGGTCAATGTCCCGCGCTTGGGCCGCACCTCGGCCTGGAACAGGTGATCGAGCGCACTTACCCCGCAGACCTCGTTTCCATGCACCAGCGCATTGATCAGAACATGGGGGCCCGGCACGCGGCTGTCGAAACTGGTGTAATAGTCCACGCCCGTATTGCCCGCGCGATAGGCCGAGATGTCGGGGAACGCCACCTCGATGGGATAGGCGTTAGGGTCGGTCGCACTCATGACGCGGCTTTGGGCACGATGGGCGGCGTGGCCTCCGGGGGCAAGGGCGAGATATAGGGCGTCTTCTCCAAGTAGGCGGCATGTTGGGCCTTGGCCTGCGCCAACAGGGCCGGATCCTCGATCAAACGCCTGGCGGTCGCGGCCATCACCTTGGCGGCATAGACCATGCCCTTATGGGCCGCCGGCACCTTACCCTGAGCCACGGTCTGCCAGGTGTGAAAGGGCGTGCCAACAGCGCAGGTCGCAATGCGTGCCTGGACCGTTGGAACGGCCCAACTGACATCCCCTACATCCGTGGACCCCTCGCCTCCATCCCCTTTTACATCCAAGGGCGCCACGAAATCACACAAAGCAAGGCTTTCATCCGGGGGCGGCATTCCACAGCGGCGGAACGACACGGCGATATCCTCGGAGGTCAGTGTTTTCTGGATCTCTCGGGCAAAGGCCCGATCCGCTTCGTCGAAATCGATGGGGCCCAAACGGTCCAATTCGGCTTGCATTGTCTCCTCCAACGGGCGGTTGCCAATCAGGTTGGACACCCCGCTGAACACTTTGCTCTCGACCCGAGTCTCGGTCATCAGCGCGGCCCCTTTTGCAATGTCTTCGACCCGCGCGATCAGCGCCCGCAGGCCTGGCAAGTCGCGTGCCCGCACCAATTGGCGCACGGTGGCCTTGTGCTGCACCACATTGGGCGCGACCCCACCCGCATCCAGATAGGCGTAATGCACCCGCGCATCGTCGGGCATATGCTCGCGCATGTAGTTCACACCCACATTCATCAACTCCACCGCGTCCAACGCACTGCGCCCCAACTCGGGCGCTGCCGCCGCGTGGGACGCCTTGCCGTAGAACGTGAAATCGATGCGGGTGTTGGCCAGCGAGTTGGCCCGGTTCACCGCCGTAAAAGTGGCAGGATGCCACGAGATGGCGGCGTCCACGTCGTCAAACAGGCCGTCGCGCACCATAAAGCCTTTGGCAGCGCCGCCTTCCTCCGCCGGACAGCCGTAATAGCGCACGCGCGCTTTCACACCGCTTGCCTCCAGCCAATCTTTCACCGCCGTTGCCGCAAGCAAAGCAGCGGCCCCCAGCAAGTTGTGCCCACAGCCATGGCCCGGCCCACCTGCCTCAAGCGGGCGATGCTCGGCCACGCCCGGCTCTTGGCTCAGGGACGGCAGCGCGTCGAACTCGCCCAAAATGGCGATCACCGGGCCTTCGCTGCCCGCCTCGCCCAACACCGCCGTTGGGATGCCCGCTGCGTTGCGGGTGATCCGAAACCCTTTTTCGTCCAGCATGGCCTCATGCTCGGCCACGGACCGGTACTCGTTGTACAGCGTTTCGGGGATGTCAAAGACCCGGTCCGACAAGCCGATCAGATCCGCCTTGTGACGGTCCACATGTTCCCAAATCTCATCCGAGTTCTGCATGGCCATACTCCCTTTCGCGCGGATCGAAGCGTTCCACGACCAAGACCCCTTGGCAAGCGAGCATCGCAGCGCGGGCGGCCCTTGCCCCGGCCCCTGGTTTGTCCCAAAGCTGCGCAGAAGAGTTTCGGAGGAAGACATGCCAGCCACCCAAAACATCGCCGTCTTTGGCCTGGGCTCCATGGGTTATGGGATGGCCGCGTCCTGCGTGCGCGCAGGCCATGTGACCTATGGCTTTGATCTCAACACGGATGCTGTGGCGCGGTTTGCGGACAGCGGCGGCGCGTCCGGTGCCCTAGAGGATGTGGCCGGCACCCTGGACAGTGTCGTGGTGGTCGTTCTGAACGCCGACCAAACCCGCGCCGTGCTGTTTGGTGAGGCAGGGGTCGTGCCGCACTTGCCTAAAGGGGCGTGCGTGATCGTCTGTGCCACGGTGCCACCGGATTTTGCCCGCGAGATGGAGGGGGCCTGCATGGCCCATGGGGTCCATTATTTGGACGCCCCCATTTCGGGCGGGTCGGTCAAGGCCGCCGAGGGCGCTCTGTCGATCATGGCCTCGGGCACGGCGCACGCCTTTCAAGCCGCCGAGCCGGTGCTGCAAGCCTGCGCGCAAACGGTGTTCAAGCTGGGGTATGGTGCGGGCGCTGGCTCTGCCATGAAGGCGGTCAACCAGTTGCTCGCCGGTGTGCACATCGCCACCATGGCCGAGGCCCTGACCTTTGGGATGACCCAAGGGGTGGATCCCAAAACCTTTGTGGAGGTTATCTCGCAATGCGCAGGCTCCAGCTGGATGTTGGAGAACCGCGCGCCCCATATTGTCGCGGGCGATTATACCCCCCACAGTCAGGTGAACATTTGGCCCAAGGATCTGGGCATCGTGCTCGATACCGCAAAGCGCGCGGGCTTCAGCGCCCCGATCACCGCGGCGGCTTTGCAGCAATACTTGGTCGCGGTCGGCATGGGGCTTGGGGCCGAGGATGATGCCGCGATCGCCAAGGTCTATGCCCGCAATGCAGGCCTTACCCTGCCGGGGGATGCCCCATGAGCACGCTTTTGGGATGCATCGCCGATGATTTTACCGGGGCGACGGACCTTGCCGGCTTGCTCGCTCGCTCGGGCGTTCGGGTGTCCTTGCGCATTGGTGTGCCCGACACCGTGCCCACGGACACCGCCCCGTTCGAGGTGATTGCGCTCAAATCCCGGACCGCCCCTGTGGCAGAGGCGGTGGCGGAGACGGGCCGCGCGCTGTCATGGTTGCAAGCGGCCGGGGCCGAGCGGTTCTTTTGGAAATACTGCTCCACCTTCGACAGCACGGCCACGGGCAATATCGGCCCGGTGGCCGAGGCGCTGATGGCGGCCCTTGGCACCGATCAGACGATCTATTGCCCAGCCTTTCCCGAAAACGGGCGGTCCGTCTTCATGGGCACGCTGTTTGTGGGTCAGGTGCCGCTTGCGGAAAGCCCGATGAAGGACCATCCGCTGACGCCCATGCGCGACTCCAACCTGATGCGCCTGCTCGCCCCACAAGTGACGGGCAAGGTGGGTCTGGTGGATCGCCTCACGGTCGCGCGAGGGGCCACAGCGGTGCAAGAGGCCCTGGCAGGGTTGCGCGCGCAAGGAGTGGCCCATGTGGTGATGGACGCGGTGGCGGATGAGGATCTGGGCTTGATCGCCAGCGCCTGCGCCCAGATGCCCTTGATGACCGGCGGCAGCGCTGTGGCGATGCCGCTGCCGGGTCTCTACCTGTCACAAGGGCGTCTGGCCGCGGATGCCCCTGGGGTCCGTGTGCCTAACCTCGCGCCGGGCGCCGTGGTCCTGTCGGGCAGCGCGTCTGCAATGACCCGCGCCCAGGTGGCGCAGTACCGGGCCCACGCGCCAAGCTATCGTTTGGACCCGCTTGCCCTGGCCGCAGACGGACCTGGGGCAGCACTAGACTGGTTGGCCGCACAGGGCACCACAGCGAACCCGTTGCTCCGCTGTGGCATAGAGCAACGG
>JBCBNR010000109.1:0-8677 GCA_039821665.1 Pseudomonadota bacterium | reverse complement strand
AGCAACAGCGGGTGGCCGCAGCCCGCGCCTTGATCGGTGATCCCTGCCTGCTCGTGGCGGACGAGCCCACTTCGGCCCTGGATGCAGACACCCAAGGGCGGTTTCTGGATCTGTTGTTCACCCAGACCCGGGCAAGCGGGGCTGCTGTGATCATGGTCAGCCATGACGCGCGCCTGGCCCAGCGGTTCGACCGGGTGGTGGAGATGGCGCAGATCGCGGCGCCTCAGGGTGCGCCCGCATGATCCTTTTGCGCCTGACCCTATCGTCCTTGCGCGCACGGGCCCTGACAGTGGCCATGACGGTCCTGGCGATTGCCCTTTCGGTCGCGCTGTTTTTGGGGGTGGAGGCCGTGCGCTCCGGCGCGAAGGCCAGCTTTGCCAACACCATCTCGGGCACCGATCTGATCGTCGGCGCACGCTCAGGCTCGGTGCAACTGTTGCTATATGCGGTGTTTCGCATCGGCAGTGCCACCAACAACGTTACCTGGGAAAGCTACCAGGACATCGCCACAAGGCCCGAGGTGGACTGGATCGTGCCCATCTCGCTGGGCGACAGTCACCGGCAGTTCAGGGTCATGGGCACGTCCTCGGCGTTTTTCGAGCATTACAAGTATCGCGGCGGGCAGTCCTTGCGCTTTGCACGTGGCGCCCCGATGGAGGATCTGTTTGACGCGGTGATCGGCGCGGATGTCGCGCGCGACCTGGGCTATGACGTCGAGACGCCTATCATCGTGGCCCATGGCATCCAATCCTTCACCAAGCACGACGATCACCCGTTTCGTGTTTCGGGCATTCTGGCCAAAACCGGCTCGCCCGTTGATCGCACCGTGATCGTCAGCCTGGCGGCGATCGAGGCAATCCATGTGGACTGGCGGCAGGGGGCGAAGATCCCGGGGCAGAGCACACCGGCAGAGACGCTGCGCCAGATGGATCTAAGCCCGCAAGCGGTCACTGCCGCCCTGATTGGCACCAAAAGCCGCCTTCAGGTTTTTGGTCTGCAACGGGCGATCAACCAATATCCCGAAGAGCCGTTGCTGGCGATCTTGCCCGGGGTTGCCTTGGGCGAGCTTTGGCAAATCGTAGGAGTGGCGGAGACAGCCCTTGTCGGCGTCTCGACCATGGTGGTGGTCACAGCGCTGATCGGTATGATGGCCACGATCTTCTCCAGCCTGGCCGCGCGCCGCCGTGAAATGGCGATTTATCGGGCCATGGGCGCGCGGCCCGCCACCATTTTCGCACTTTTGGTGGTGGAGGCTGTGGTGATCGCGGCCCTGGGCGCGCTGTTGGGGCTGGGGCTGACCTATGGGGGCCTCTTCGCCCTGCAACCTTGGCTGGACAGCACCTATGGGTTGTTTCTGCCCATCACCGCGCCGGGCCTGCGCGAGCTTGCCGTTCTGGGCGCGGTCGTGCTGGCTGGCGCGATTGTGAGCCTTGCACCCGCCTTTAGGGCCTATGCCTTGTCGCTGGCCGACGGTATGATCGTGCGGTCATGACCCGATCCGCCCTCTCCCGCCGCCAGATCCTGGCGCTCAGCGCAGCCGCCCTTGCCCTGCCCAGGGCCGTACAGGCGCGCAGTGCCACGCAGATCACCTGGGACGACCTGATCCCCGAAGGCGTGCCCTATGCCGAGATCATCGGCGAGGGGGAGATGGATTTTATCAACGACACCTGGTTTCCGGTCTATGACGAGAATGCCCGCAAGCTGAACGAGGGCCTGAATGGCGCCTATATCCGCCTGCCGGGATATGTCATCCCGCTGGAGATGGATGCTCGCGGTGTCACCGAGTTGATCCTGGTGCCCTATGTGGGCGCGTGCATCCATGTCCCACCACCGCCGCCCAATCAGTTGGTGTTTGTCAAAGCAGACAAACCCTGGCCAAGCGAGGGCCTGTGGGATCCGATTTGGGTCACGGGCGAGCTGAGCACCAGTTTTCGCGACACCGACATCGCCGTGATCGGCTATGAATTGATGGCAGACGGGATGGAGCCGTTTGTCTGGGAAGACTGACGCCCGTTGACCTGATTTTTCCGTGGTCTCGATTACAGCGTATCTGCCCCGCAAGGGATGCACCGCCCCTAGGCCAGCCAAAGCATGTGGAACGGGCCTTGAACCGACGCGTTAGCTGCATCTTAGGGTGACAATCTCGAAAGGTTTGAGGGGTAAGGTCAGCCCCCCCTCCTCTAGGTCCAAAACCCCTTGCACATCCTCCATCAAATTGCACCGCTCCACCTTCGTGACCCAGGACGGCAGGCTCAAACGCACAGCACCCGCGATGCGGTGGCTCTCGTATAACCGCAGCACAAAGCCCGAACCAAAGTCAGCGGGTTTCAGCGTCTCGATCACAACATTGGGTGCATGGCAGGTGACAGGGGCGTCCCGCGCCTCCCCGCCGGTCAGACGCACCGGATGGTTCAGCGCCGCCGCTTCGGCCTGAACCAGCCCTTGCCATCCCCCCCCATGGGGCATCAGCGCATAGGTAAATCGGTGCGCACCCTGGTCCGCCCCGACATCGGGCATGGTCGCCGATTTGATCAAGGAGAGGCGCATCACACCCTCGCAAATGTCGTAGCCGTATTTGCAATCGTTAAGCAGGGCCACGCCGTAGGATCCATCGGCGAGATCCGCCCAGCTGTGCCCACAAACCTCGAACTTCGCCGCGTCCCAACTTGTGTTGCGATGGGTTGGCCGCTCGATGGAGCCCCATTGAATCTCGTACGTGGCGCGCGGTGCCAGAATGGTGGTCGGGAACGCGACCTTCAGCAGGCAATGGGTTTCGTGCCAGTCCACATCGGTGACAAAATCGATGCGGCGCGAGGCGGCGGTCAGGCGAATGTCTTGCGTAATCGTGGAGGCGCCCATGCGGTGGGTCACGCGCAGCGCGACCCGGTGCGCGCTGCGCTCGGCGATCTCGACCTGGGCAGGCGCGTCAAGCACGCTGGGGCGATCCTCGAAAAACGGGTCGATGTCCCAGGCATCCCACACCAAGGGCCTGTCTTCAAAACACTGAAGCGCGTTGCCTGGTGCGCTGAGAACCTCGCGCCCCGCGACCTTGTCGAACACGCGGCTCAGCCGACCTGCGGGGTCAACCTCCACCACCAGTTGCGCGTTCTCCAAGACATGATGGTCTGCCTCGATGCGCAGGCAAAGGCCCGGGGGCGGCGGCACTGCGCTGTCCAAGGACAGGCTGGAGTAGGGCGCGATGGTGGGCATCTGGAAAAGCGTGCCGCAGCACTCTACCAGGGGCGCGAAGGGGTGAGGGCTGGTGTTTTGCACGACCTCCTGCCCCTTTGGCAGGGCTGCCAAAGCCGTCTCACACCGCTGTGCAATCCAGTCATAGTCGCGGGCTGCATCCTCGAACACTTCGCGCACGGACGTGCCGGTGATGATGTCATGGAATTGGTTGAGGCAAAGCCGCTCCCACGCGTCTTCCAGGGCCACGTCGAAGTGATACATGACCGCCAAGGCCTCGACCTCGTGCAAGGCGATCTCGGCCTTGCGGTTCTGGCGTTTGATCCAGCCATTCGATGTTAGAACGCCCCGGTGACCTTCGAGATACAGCTCGTCATTCCACACCGGCAGACCCTCTGCCTGCCCCTCCATCGCCTCGAACGCCTCGCCGATGGTGGACATCTTCAGCGCAGGCATGCCCGGCATCTGAGCATAGGCCTTGGCGGTCTGGATCAAACCTTCGGTCGGGCCACCCCCACCATCGCCATAGCCAAAGCAGATCGGCAAATCGCGGATCTTGTGCTTGGCGGTCGAATGCTCCCACGTGCCTAGGACCTCTGCCGCTGTCAGATCGCTTTTGTAGTTTGTGGGGAACGGCAGGTATTGCACATCGCGCGGCGTGGTCAGCACATGGCTGAGCAGGCGCGAGCCGTCGATGCCCTGCCACCAGAAGGTGGAGGACGGCATGCGGTTCGCTTGGTTCCAATTCATCTTGTTGGTGCAAAACCAGCGCAGCCCCGACTGCAAAGCCAGTTGCGGCAAGCACCAGGGAAAGCCGAACGTATCGGGCAGCCACAAAACCGGCGTTTCGCTGTCACCAAACCGTCGACGGAAATAGCGGCGCGACAGAACCAACTGGCGCACCAGCGCCTCCGCGCCAGCAAGGTTAACGTCGGGTTCCACCCACATGCCGCCCAACACCTCCCACTGCTTACGGGCCACCGCGCGGCGAATACGCTCAAAAATCTCGGGATAGTCTTCTTCGAGAAAGGCGTAGGTCGCAGCCTGGGAGTTGGAGAAGCGAAAGCTTGGATATTCCTCCATCAATCGCAGGGCGTTGGAGGAGGTGCGCGCAACCTTGCGCCGGGTCTGGGCCACGGGCCAGAGATACGCCACATCCATATGGGCATGACCCACCGCATGCAGGGTGACATCCTGGGGCGCGCCTGCCTGGGCTAGATCCGCGCGCAACTGCTCCAACGCGGCCGGTACGCTGTCGTAGAACGCATCCCCCAGCGGGTCTCGCGTATCAAGGGTCACGAACGCCCGGTCCAGGGCCGTCAAGATGTTATGCTGCTCCGAGCGCCTGTCCATCAGCTCGCGCGCGGTGCCAAGCGCAGCATTCGCAAGCCACAGGAAAAACTGTGTCGGCCGGTCCCGGGTGACCAGGCGACAGGTCTCCATATAAAGCTGCTGGGTGCTGTTGGGATCTGGGGGCCAGCCCGACAGCCCGGTCCAGCCATGCAAGGCGATCTGGTGACGCTGACCGTCATGGACATGGGGCGGCAAGGGCACCGTGTGGTGATAGCGATCGGCGGATGCGATGGGCCGCCCGTCGATATAGACCAGCGCCTCGGGGTGGGTGAAGATATCCCCCGCCTCGCCCAGGGGCAGATGCAGCGCAAGGTTGCCCTGCCAATGGCTGGGCACGGTGAAATGCGAGCGCATCAGGAAGTTGAGATGCGGTTTGCCCCAATAGCTGTTATGGGCCACACGCTCCCACCCGGCCTGATCGGTGTCGAGCGGCGGCTCGACGGTCGCATCGCTCAGCTCGCGCAAGGTGAAGGGTTCCAGCGGCGCACGCTCGCGGAACACCAAGGGTGTGATCAGCTTCAGCCGCTGGGCGATCTTCTCGGGCGTGAAGCGGCTGTCATGGGTCATCGCAGGTCAACCCAAGCTCAGGGCAAATCCCGGGATCTCGCCGCGAAACACCGTTTGCGTGTTCGCGGCCAAGCGGGCCAACCGCTCTGCGTCCTCTTGGGCCGTGGTGGGGGTGCCCCAAGGCCGTTCCACATCGGGCCAAGGGATCGAGTCGATCAAAAGCTGCGTGTACTCATGCTGCGGATCACCGATCACAGCCTCCGGCGGACCCGCCTCGGCCACGTGCCCTTGGTAGAGCACGATCACATAGTCCGAGACGTGATAAGCGGTCGCCAGATCGTGGGTGATGTAAAGGATCGAGATGCCGTGCTGATCTTTCAGATCGTAGATGTTTTTCAAGATCGTGGCGCGCAGGCTGGCATCGACCATCGACACAGGCTCGTCCGCGATCAGCAGTTTGGGCGACAGCATAAGGGCGCGCGCCACGATCAATCGTTGCCGTTGCCCGCCTGACAGCTGGTGGGGATAGCGCCCAAGAACCAAGTTTGGGTCAAGACCCACAGCCTGGCACGCGCCCTCCATCGTCTCTCGCAGCAGGGCCTCGCTCTTGGCATAGCCAAAGCGGCGGTAGGGAAAGCTCAGCGTATGGTTCACCCGGTAAAACGGGTTGAAACAAGCGTATGGGTCCTGGAACACCGCCTGGACCTGCTTGCGAAATTCCAGGCTCTCAGCCCCGGTCATACGCGCAATGTCCTTGCCCTCGAACATCACTTGGCCGGTGGAGGGCCGGTTAAACCCCAACATCAGCGAGCCCAGGGTCGATTTGCCCGACCCCGACTGTCCAACGATGGAGATGATTTTGGGCACATCCCCCTCCAAGGCGAAGGACATCGGGGAAAGGGCGGTGACATCGCCATAGCGTTTGGAGACGCCCCGCATCTCCAACAAAGGGGCAGCCGACTGGCCCCGGTGCACCGGCGGCGCGCCGATGCTGTCGCCCAGAAAACTGTCCCCGCCCACCAAAGGAACGGAGGAGATCAGCTCGCGCGTGTACGGGTGCTTGGGTGCTTCGATGATCTGGCGCACGTCGCCATGTTCGACCAACACACCGTCCTTGAGCACCGCAAGCTCGTCCACCGACTGGGCCATCAGCCCCATGTCATGGCCGATTAGGATCAAGCCTGCGCCGATCTTGTCTTGGATGTCCTTGAGGGTCTGCATCACGTGGCGCTGGGTGACCACGTCGAGCGCGCTGGTCGGCTCGTCCGCGATAATCAGATCGGGCGTCAGGATCACACCCAGTGCGATGCACACCCGCTGTTTCATACCCCCCGACAGCTCATGCGGGTAAAGCGCGCCCACGCGCGCGGGCAAACCCACGCTTTCCAAGGCGGTATCCGAGCGGCGCCTAAGTTCCGCCGGGTCGGTTTTGCCCTCATGGGCGACGATCCCGTCCAAAAGCTGGTTTTCCACCTGCATGAGCGGGTTGAGCGAGTTCATCGCCCCTTGCGGGATATAGCTGACCCGGGACAGGCGGGCCTGGCGCATCCCATCCTCGTCCAACGTCAACATGTCCGTGTCGCCCAACAGGATCGAGCCGCCCGCCACCTTGCCCGGTTGGGCCAGCATCTGCATCACCGCAAGTGCTGTGGTGGTCTTGCCCGAGCCGCTTTCGCCGATAAAGCCCACGCGCCGCCCCTTTGCGACCGAGAGAGAGAGGTCCGAGACCGCATGCACCACACCCTTGGCCGTGGGGAAGTTGATGGATAGGTCTGTCAAGGTCAGAACATCGGTCATGGTCTAGATCTTCAACTTGCGCAGGCGCGGGTTCGACACCTCGTCGAGCCCTAGATTGATCAACAGCAGCCCGATAAACATCACCGCCAACAGCAGGGTGGGGATGCCCCACCACCACCACAGGTTTTGGATCAGCGCGCCTGCGTTGATCGCGTCATAGATCGTGCGCCCCAAGGTGGGGATGCGTTGGGGGCCGAGACCCAGCACCTCCAACCCCACGGCGGTGACAATCGAGGTTGTGACATTGGCGATGAACGAGCCAAAGAGATAGGGCACCAGGTTGGGCAGCATCTCGCGAAACATGATATGCGCGGTGGAGGCCCCCGACAGGCGCGCCATCTGCACATAGCCCGATTGCTTCATCGACAGCACTTGCGCGCGGATCAGGCGGGTGGGCGACTGCCACACAAAGCCCGCGATCAACAGTGCCATCATGGTCAGGCTGACATCGCCAAAGGCGGATTGAAACACCACCAGGATCAGCAACGGAGGAATGGTGATCATCACATCCGACAAAACCCGGATCACATCATCCGTGCGCCCGCCCACAAAGCCAGAGGTAAAGCCCAGTACGATGCCCACGGACATCCCGATGAGCGAAGCAAGCAGCCCCACAAACAGCGAGTTGGGCGCGCCAATAATGATCAGGGCAAGCATATCGCGGCCCGAGCCTTCGGTGCCAAGCGGGTTGGCGAACGTGCCCGCCTGCCCGCGCAAATTTTCAAAGCCCGGGGGTGGCAGTTTGGGCATGGCCGAGCCCACAAAGACCATCTCTGGATCCCACAGAATCCTGCCCAATAGGCCCAGAATCAAAATGCCGATCAAAAGACCAGCCCCCCAAAAGAGCTTGGGGTTCAACCACGGGTTCTCGAAGCGCCGAATGCGCCTGGCACGGGCACGGTCCGCGCGGGTGCTTTGGGGGACGTCTGTCATGCCCGCCTCCCTAAGCTCAGGAAGGCGGGTGAGCGCTGGCTTACTGCGCTGTCAGAATGAACTGCCGTCCATTGCCCTTGTCGCGCGTCCCGCGCAGGGTGGAGCCATTGGCTTCGAGCAACTGGCAATCGACGGGGATTTTCATGGCGTACTCGGGCCCAGCGGTCAGGGTCCGACAGAAGAACCCGTCTTCCATCTCCCAAGTGCCCTCGATCCCCACGCCCGCAAAGATACCGCCAAGCGACCCATCTGAATTGATTACCGAATACTGTTCGGCGTCGAACGCGAGGTTCCGATCCAGGAAGGTCCCCAAGTCCTCTACCGTTGCGAGCCGGGTAAATCCGTCCTCGGACATCTCTTTGCCCATCTCGGGTGCGGCGCAAGCCGCCAGGCTTATGGCCAGTGCGGCCAGGACAAAGTGCTTCATCGATCTCACTCAAACTCAGAAATATTTGCGTCCGAGCGTATGCGCGTGGCCGTGCCCTGCCATCACCCATATGGGCTATGATACTAGCTGTCATGGCGCACCCGCGGGTCAATCAGCGGATAGATCAGGTCCACCAAAAAGACCGAAAGAGCCGTCATCAGAATGATGACGTAGCTTACGCCTTGGATCACCGGGAAGTCCTGATCGAGAATTGCGTCATAAAGCAGCTTGCCCATGCCATTATAGGCAAAAATCCGTTCCACCAGCACCTGGCCCGCGACCAGCAGGCCGATCTTTAGGGCAAAGGCGGTGATCTGGGGCAGGATCGCATTGCGGATCATAGAGCGATAAAGAATATAGCGCGGGCGCAGACCCTTGGCTTTGGCAAGGGTCACGTAATCCTCGCCCTGCACAGTTATCATCAGGCCGCGCATGCCCAGCGCCCAGAACCCAAAGGTTACAATGACGATC
>JBCBNR010000108.1:0-8677 GCA_039821665.1 Pseudomonadota bacterium | reverse complement strand
GCCCCTAAAAGGTAGCTAGGCCAGGGTCATCTGTCACCAGTCCGCTCGCGTTCTAGGAGAGTTTTCACGGCTTTCGTAAAAAGCCCGCAATACATTGTAAATATTACGATAATTGCCGCCTGACTCTCAGGGGTCCTAGCCAAAAGTATGGAAGGTGCGCGGAAATTAGGCAAAATTGCGGCCAGCCTAAAGGATAGTTTTGCGTCGCAAATCTGATACAAAAGGCGTGCGGCCTCCCCCTTTTGCGCAGGGATTCGCGCCTGTCTTTTGTCGGGTTTTCAGGCCCCTCAGCCCCGGCTTTGGAAACAGCGAAGGGGTATCCACCGTGCGCGTCTTAGGCCGAGGTCCGAGCCTGCCCCTGCGCACTGCCCGCCCATCCATCGGCCCCTTACATCTGGGGCGGTCCGCGGGTTGATCAGAGGTGTTTCGCGCGCGCCCGTTAGGCCCCGAGTTTCTTGGCAACGATCTGATTGACCGCCTTGGGGTTGGCCTTGCCGCCAGTGGCCTTCATCACCTGGCCCACGAACCAGCCCGCAAGCTTGGGGTTCACTTTGGCCTTTTCCACCTGGTCAGGGTTGTCCGCGATGATCTGATCGACGGCCGCCTCGATGGCGCTGAGGTCCGTGACCTGTTTCATCCCCCGCTCTTCGACGATCTGCGCGGGGTCGCCGCCTGTTGTCCACACGATCTCGAACAGATCCTTGGCAATCTTGCCCGAGATATCCCCCTTGGCGATCAGATCCAGGATCGCGCCCAGGGCTGCGGCCGTAATCGGGCTGTCCTCGATTTCCCGGTCGTCCTTCTTCAGCCGCCCAAAGAGTTCATTGATCACCCAGTTCGCCGCCTGTTTGCCGTCGCGCCCCTCGGCCACGGCTTCGAAGAAGGCTGCGTTTTCCACATCGGCCGTCAAGACGCCAGCGTCATACTCGGTCATCCCATAGGTGGTGACAAAGCGCGCCTTCTTCTCGTCGGGCAGTTCGGGCAGGCTTGCGCCGATCTCGTCCACCCAGGCTTGCTCGATCTCCAAAGGCAAAAGGTCGGGGCAGGGGAAATAGCGGTAATCCTGCGCCTCCTCCTTAGAGCGCATGGAGCGGGTCTCGCCCTTGGTCGGATCGTAAAGGCGGGTTTCCTGGTCGACGCTGCCCCCGTCTTCGAGGATGGCGATCTGGCGACGCGCCTCGTATTCGATGGCCGCTTGGATAAAGCGCATGGAGTTCATGTTCTTGATCTCGCAGCGCGTGCCCAGATGGCTGAAATCGCCGCTGTCGCGAAACTTCTCGTAGTCGCCCGGTTTGCAGACAGAGACGTTGACGTCCGCACGCAAGGACCCCTCTTGCATGTTGCCATCGCAGGTGTCGAGATAGCGCAGGATCTGGCGCAGCTTGCGCACATACTCCGCCGCTTCTTCCGGTCCGCGAATGTCCGGGCGGCTGACAATCTCCATCAGGGCAACGCCGGTGCGGTTCAGGTCCACGAAGGACATGGTGGGGTCCATGTCATGGACCGATTTGCCCGCATCCTGTTCCAGATGGATCCGTTCCACCCGGACTTTGCGGGCGACGCCCGGTTCCATATCCACCAGGATTTCGCCCTCGCCCACAATAGGGTGGTACAGTTGGCTGATCTGATAGCCCTGGGGCAGGTCTGGGTAAAAGTAGTTCTTGCGGTCGAATTGGCTGAAGAGGTTGATATCGGCTTTCAGGCCAAGCCCCGTGCGCACGGCCTGTTCCACGCAGAACCTGTTGAGCACCGGCAGCATGCCAGGCATGGCCGCGTCCACCAGACTGACATTGGAGTTCGGCTCCGCCCCGAAGGCGGTGGAGGCGCCTGAAAACAGCTTTGCGTTGGACTTGACCTGGGCGTGCACCTCCATCCCGATCACCAGTTCCCAATCGCCCTGGGCGCCTGAGAGGGTTTTTGGGGTGGGCTCGGTGTAGCTCAGTTCGGTCATGGCGCCAGGGTCCTTGGTCATCGGTGGCCCTGAGGTAGCCAAAGCGCGCGCGCACGGCAAGGGGGCCCTCCGGGGGGAGTATTTTTGGAAACTCGATGGGACGGGGCGCGCCGATCAAGGCGTGGCTGGTTTGGATGCCGGTTGCGCAGGCGAATGGCGGGCACGCGTCCACGCAAGGGGCCGTGCGCGCGGAAGCTGGGGAAGCTGCCGCGCGGGTTGGGTGGCTCGGGAGCTTGGCCTAAGCCTCCAAAATCCGCTCGATGATCTCGCGGGTGTCTTTGGACAGGGATGGCGCGTCCGCGATGCGTTGCAACTGGCCGACGATCAGGGCTTGGCGCGGGTCATCATAGCGCCGCCACGTCTCGAACAGGCCCGCGAGCCGGGCTGTGGTCTGTGGGTTGACCGGGTCCAGCACCAAAAGCCAGTTGGCAAGCCATGCGTATCCCGCCCCATCCGCCCGGTGGAACGCTGCGGGGTTGCCCGAGGCAAACGCCCCCACCAGCGATCGGAAGCGGTTGGGGTTTTTCCACTCAAAAGCCGGGTGTTCGGCAAGGGCTGTCACCGTCTCTACCCCGGTTGCGGGAGCGGCCCGGCTGGCTTGGACGGAAAACCATTTGTCGATCACAAGCCGGTCGTCTTGCCATTGATCGTAAAAGGCAGCGAGCGCTTCGGCGCCATGGGGCGTGTCGGCCAGATGGATCAGGGCGGACATTTGTTCGGTCATATTGCTTGCCGCCTGAAAGGCCGCGCGCGCGGTTTCCCGCGTGTCCTCCAGTGCGCTGATATACCCAAGCATGCGCGCACGCAGGGCCCGGCTGCCCGCATCCGACGCATCCGGCCTGTAGGGCCCGTGCACCGCATGCTCGGCAAAGAGGGTGTGTGCCGCGGGATCGAGGGCTTGGGCCACCTCACGCTCCATCCTGCGCCGTGCGGCATGCACCGCATCCGGGTCCACCCGGTGTCCGCCCCCATGGACTTGGGTGGCAATCGTCTCTTCGCTGGGTAAGGCCAACAGGAGCGCCCGTGTGGCAGGATCAATCCTCTGGTCGCTGGCAAGCCGCACCAGCCCGTCGCTGAGGCCTGGGTCTGTCCCCTCGCGGCCATGCACCAAGGCCACGGCCCGGTCGAGCATCAGGCGCTGGGCGGCCTCCCACCGGTTGAACGGGTCGCTGTCATGGGCCAGCAGATGGGCCAGCGCGCCCGCATCCAAGCCGTGATCCAGGATCACAGGGGCCGAGAACCCGCGCAAAAGCGAGGGTGTGATCGTCTGGCGGGTCAGACCTGCGATGCGGTGCACTTGGCTTGCTTCGGTCAAGGTCACAAGCTGGGTGCCGACCAGGTCCGCCCCATCCTCGCCCAGCAAGCCAAAGGCTACCGGGATCACCAGGGGCGCCTTGTCCGGTTGGCCTGGTGTCGGGTCCGTGCGCTGCGAGAAGGACAGCACATAATCCGCCCCGTCCCAGGCCCCGCGTACGGTCACCTTGGGCGTGCCGGCCTGGGAGTACCACAGCTTGAATTGCGAGAGGTCGCGCCCGCTGGCGGCCTCGAACACGGCCAACCAATCTTCGATGGTGCAAGCCTGACCGTCATGGCGCTCGAAATAAAGGTCGAGCGCGCCTGCATAGGTCTCGGCCCCCACAAGGGTGCGCAGCATGCCGATCACCTCGGCGCCCTTTTCATAGACGGTGGCGGTGTAGAAGTTGTTGATCTCGATGTATTCCTCGGGCCGGACGGGATGGGCCAGCGGGCCTGCATCCTCGCGGAATTGGCGCGCGCGCAGGGTCAGCACATCGTCGATGCGCTTGACCGCATGGCCGCGGGCATCGCCGGAAAACTGTTGGTCGCGAAACACCGTCAGCCCCTCTTTGAGGCACAGTTGGAACCAGTCCCGGCAGGTGATGCGATTGCCGGTCCAATTGTGGAAATACTCATGGGCCACGATGCCCTCGATGAACTCGTAATCCCTGTCCGTGGCGGTGCTAGGCGAGGCGAGCACGTATTTGGAGTTGAAGATGTTCAGCCCCTTGTTCTCCATCGCGCCCATGTTGAAGTCGTCCACGGCCACGATCATGAACAGGTCCAGATCGTATTCGCGACCATATTCCGTCTCGTCCCACCGCATGGAGCGTTTGAGTGCGTCCATGGCATAGGCGCATTTGCCCTCGTTTCCCGGACGGACGTAGATTTTCAGCGCAACCTTGCGACCCGACGCGGTTGTAAAGCTGTCATCGACTGAGACTAGGTCGCCCGCGACTAGGGCGAAAAGATAGGCAGGCTTTGGCCACGGGTCGTGCCATTCCGCCCAGCCCGGGCCTTGGGCGGTTGGGTTGCCGTTGGACAGCATCACCGGTGCGTCCCCTTCGATGCGCACCGTAAAGACGGCCATCACATCGGGGCGGTCAGGATAGTAGGTGATTTTGCGAAAGCCTTCGGCCTCGCATTGGGTGCAGTACATCCCGCCTGAGGTGTAAAGACCTTCAAGCGAGGTATTGGTCTCGGGAGAGATCTCTGTCTCAGCCGCCCACTCGAACGGACCGTCGGGCAAAAGCGAGGCGGGCACTTCGATCCCCTCATCTCGGGGGGTAAAGCTGTTGGGATCAAGCGGTGTGCCGTTGATGGATGCGCGGATCAGGTGCAGATCCTTGCCATGCAGGTGCAAGGCTTGGCCCGTGGGCAGGTCGCCATTGGGGACAAACGTGATGCGGGCCACAACGCGGGTGGCTGTCGGCGACAGGGTGAAGGTCAGGTGCACCGTCTCGACCCAATGGGCGGGCGGTTGGTAGTCGGACAGGCGGATGGTTTGGGCGGTGTCGGTGCGCATCTATGCTGGGTCCTTACGCAGTATCTTCCTTCCCCATAGCGCAAGTCCCCCCCAAGACCAATTGTTGCGGCGCGCTCCTTTTTTCCTGCGCCCCTTTCGCCCTTGATCCCTGCTGCCCGCAAAGCACGGGGCGGGGTGCGACGCGCGGGTCCGGCGCGCCGTGTCAGCCCCGTCAGGGGCCCACGGCGCGCCGCCCGGCCCAACGGGACCGACAGGGGCCATGCCCCTGGCTGTCCGGGCGGGAGTGGTGGGACCGCGCACCGCCTTGCTTTGCTTAAGCGCCTGAGGGATAGAAAAATTCCTCTCGCACGATCTTGTTGTCCGCCACGTGGTAGACGCCCACCTCGCGCATATCGCTGGTCTGGCCAGAGGGTTTGTGCGTTGCCTTGATCCCGTAGATTACTGCAAAGCGATCGTCACCATGGGGAAAGGGCCCCTCGACGCTGGCGTCATGCACCTCGAACGTTTCGTCCCACCAGGCGTGTTTGCCACGAATGGCCGCGACCCCTTCGACCGCCCGGGGGCGATCTTCCATTGCGGCGGCCTCCACCGACACAGCATCAGGGGCATAAAGCTCGCTCAGCACGCGCTCGGTCTCGTTGTTGCGGACCATCTCGATGAAGGTGTTGGCCATATCCAGGATGCTCATTGTTCTATCTCCCTTTGAAATGTGGTGCCTGAATTTACCACATGTTCATTCTTTGTTCCAGTCCATTGGCGTGTGGTGCTGGGGAAATCCTTCCCAATGCGGGGAATTGCCATTAGCTGTGTGGGGAGAGACTGATGACGAGGAGACACATGGCCCGCCCCGTTGTTGGCATCATTGCCAACCAATCCCTGCTTAACGACACCTATCCTGTGTTCGGCACCGGACGCTCCAGCATTGAGGCGGTGGCTGAGGTCTCGGGCGCTGTTCCGATCTCCGTACCTACGCTGAAGGATGGGGCCGATGTGGCCGAGCTTTTGGACCTGTGCGACGGCTTTGTCTTGCCGGGGGGGCGGCCCAATGTGCACCCGGATGAGTATGGGCATACGCCCACGCCCGCCCATGGGGATTTTGATCGGGAGAGGGATGGCCTATGCCTGCCCTTGATCCGCGAGGCGGTGGCCCGTTCGGTGCCGGTCCTGGGCATCTGCCGGGGCTTTCAGGAATTCAATGTGGCCTTTGGGGGCACCCTGCACCCTGAGATCCGCGAGATCCCGGGCCGCATGAACCACCGAATGCCGCCCGATGGCACGTTGGAAGAAAAGTTTGCGCTGCGCCACACGGTCAGCCTGACGCCGGGCGGTGTGTTCGCCCGGCTGTTCGGGTCCGAGGAGGTGCTGGTCAACTCGCTGCACGGCCAGGGGATCGAGACACCAGGCACACGGGTCAAGATCGAAGGGTGGGCCCCCGATGGCACGGCAGAGGCAATCCATATCGACGGGGCCAGCGGCTTTGCGCTGGCCGTCCAATGGCACCCCGAACACAATGCCGCGGCGGATCCCGTGTCGCGTCCCCTGTTCGAAGCGTTTGGTGCAGCCCTGAAACAAGATGGTTTGCGCGCGGTAGGCTAGGCTTCTTGGCGGCTAGAGCGCCCAGCCCGCCACATCTTTGCGCAGGGTTATGGCGTCTGCCTCTGCCCCAAACGCCTTGAAATGGTCCGAGGCAAGGTGCAGGTCGAACGCAGCTCGGTCCGTGTAAATCTCATACAGCAAAAACCGTCCGGCCTCGGTCTCGTGCTGGGCCACATCGAACCGGTGGCAATCACGCTCAAGGGTCAAACTGTCCTCGGCCTGGCGCAAAAGGCGTTGATAGAACCAAGTCGCGTGCTCGGGTTTCACGGCCCAATCCACAGTGATCAGGTACATCTTTTCGTCCCTCCCTAACCGCTCATCCCGCTTTCGCGGCCCTTGCGCAAGGCGCGTGCGCTGTTGGCGGCTTCTTCGGGGTCGACGGTCGTGCGATGACGCTCGCGCGAGGGCTGGGCGCGGCCCATCATCCGCAACCCGCCAAACACCACCAAGCCCAACACAAACCCTCCCGCATGGGCGCCGATGGCCACAAAGGTGTCGAGCCCCCGAGCCTCTTGCCAGATCAGATGCCCTTGCATGCCGATCCATAGGCCCAGCAGGATGGTCGAGGGCAGTTGAACGATGCCCAAAGGCAAAAGCCGCCAGACCACGACGAAAATCAGGACCGGAAAAAACGCCAGATACAACATCCAAAGCGGCAGGAAAACGACCCTAAGGCGCGTGTGCCAAAAGCCGATCAAATGGGCGGCCATCACGCCGGCCACGGCGCCGGACGCCCCCACCACCGGGACCGTCGAAGTCGGATCCATCGCGACTTGCGCAAGGGCGGCCACGATCCCGCACGCGATGTAGAACAGCAGGAAGTTCACGCGCCCCAGGGCATCCTCGACCCGAAACCCAAAGGCCAAAAGCCCGGCCATATTGCCCAGAAGGTGCCACAGGTCCGCATGCAAAAAGCTGTAGGTCAACAGTGATGGGTGGACCGTGTTGTGCGCCACCACCGCCGGGAACATCGCACCACGGCCGTAAAACTGCCCCATCAACCCAGGGAAATCCACTTCCAGGGCCAAGGGCAAGCAAAAGACAAGAATGTTCACAAAAATCAGCAGCAGCGAAACCGTTGGCTTCGTGCGCACGTCATCCTGATCACTCGGCAGGGGGTAGAACACAAGTGTTTGCTTTTCAGCGTGGCGGGGAGGGGCGAATGGTTCACAGTCTGGTCTGACCCACCCCTCTTTGTAAACCGGTTTGATGCAGGACTGGGATCAACCGCACATGTGTGATGCGTTTTTGTGGTCGCGGTTCAGGCTCTTGCCTCGGCGCGCGCATCGTCGCAGGGTGCGCGCACGCCGCTCAAAAGCAAAAGGACTGCACCCATGGCCAGCGCGACCCCTTTGAAAATTGCTGTGTTCGAGGGGGATGGCATTGGCCCCGAGATTATGGTGCCCACCTTGCGCGTGTTGGACCACGCGCTGGCCCAAGCGGGGGAGCCGCAGGCGGCCTATGAGCCGTTGGAGGCAGGGGCGCTGCACTACTCCAAAACCGGCGAGGCGCTGCCGGCCCGCTCGATCGAGCGGGCGCGCAACAGCGATGCAATCCTGCTGTCGGCCATGGGCCTGCCCCATATTCGCAAGCCTGATGGGACCGAGATCACCCCGCAGATCGAGCTGCGCTTCGCCCTAGGCCTGTATGCCGGGGTGCGCCCGATCAAGGTGTTCAAAGGTCAAAAGACACCCCTTGCGGATCCGCGCGCCGCTGGAATGGATTTCGTGCTGGTGCGCGAGAGCACCGAAGGCCTGTTTGCCCATATGAACGAGGGCCAGGTGCATGATGATGGCTCGGCCACCGAGGTGTTGCGGATCACCCGGGCCACATCCGAAAAGCTGTTCGATTTTTCGTTTCGACTGGCCCAGCGGCGCGCGGCCAAACGCGGCCGGCCCGGCCGTGTCACCTGCGTGGACAAAGCCAACGTGTTCCGCGCCTTTTGGTTTTTCCGCGAGATTTTTGAAGAGCGCGCGACAGCCTTCCCTGATGTGACGGCCGATGCCGCTTACGTGGACGCCATGGCGATGTGGATGGTCCAGCGCCCATGGGAGTTTGATGTGATGGTCACCGAAAATATGTTCGGCGACATTCTCAGCGATCTGGCGGCGGGGCTTGTGGGCTCCCTCGGGCTTGCCCCTTCGGCAGATATCGGGGACGACGCGGCGGTGTTTCAGCCCTGCCATGGCTCGGCCCCGGACATCGCAGGCCAAGGCATCGCCAACCCGCTGGCGATGATCCTATCGGCGGCCATGATGCTGGATTGGTTGGGGGCAGAACATGCGCGCCCCAAGCTGACCCAAGCAGCCGAGGCGATCGAGGCGGCTGTGGGGGCTGTGCTGGCCGCG
>JBCBNR010000107.1:0-8690 GCA_039821665.1 Pseudomonadota bacterium | reverse complement strand
CTGACCTGTTCAGACCCGATCTAAAAACAGAGGACCAGCAAATTCACAAAAATAAGACGAAAGGATTTTTGCGCGCTTCATAGAAGCGGTAGATTCAAGCACATGCCCGCCTTTCTGCGCTGCGCGAAGGGGGTAATGGTCGGCGCGTTGGGCTGCGCGCGCGGCGCAACTGACCGCGCCTATTGTATCTTCTGTGCTTCTGTCCTGACAACCAGAGTGCCAGCGGCAGGAGCGGTGTTTGACTTACACAACCTCGACCCAGGTGCGCATGCCGCCAAACGCATGGCTGAGCATATGGCAATGCAGCATCCATTTTCCGGGGTTGTCGAAGGTGCACAGGATATCGCGTTGCTCGCGTGCATTGATCAGCGTTGTATCGCGCAAATCGCCGATGCGGCCATCTGCCCCGACCTCGTAGAAATGGTGGCCATGCAAGTGGATGCCATGGGGAAACCCGGTGTCGTTCACCAGCGTGATCCGCGCCGTTTCACCCCGCGTAAAAGATCCAAAGGGATCGGGCTGCATGCCGGAGATGTCGTTGAAGGCCCAGATATTCTCGCCCCCATGGCGCCCCCCCATGGCCCCGCCCATCATGCGAAGCGTCAGGTGCTGCGCTTCGTCTCGCGGCGGGGCAATGGCATGGGCGGGCAGCGGGTTGATGGGCGAGGCTTCGCGCGCGGCAACGCTGCCGGTCACAGAAATCGTCCCCAGTTCGTAGGGGCCCTGTCTGCTCATCATATCCAGTTTGATGTCGCCTGCCACATCGAGGATCAGATCGACCCGTTGCGCCGGGGCCATCATAATCTGCTCGAATGCGCGGGGCTGAGGCAGGGAGAGGCCATCGAGGGCCACAATTTTGCCAGAGGCGCCGCTGATCACAACCGGAAAAATCCTGTTGGTGGCCCCGTTGATCAGCCGCAATCTGATCCGATCTGCGGCCCTGACCTCGGCGCGCGAGAAGAAGGCGCGGGCAAAGGTGCCCAGAAGCCCCGCATGGGCGACACTGTGGCGATCGGTGTAGTTCTCGATCAGGGTTCCGTTCCGCTCCATCCGCCAGTCTGACAGAACAGCCGTGATGTCGTGATCCACGTCTATAGGCACATCCTCTTCGATGATCAGCGGCCCCATCATGCCCCGCGCCACCTGTTCATGAGAGATGTAGTGCGAATGGTACCAGAACGTTCCAGCATCAGGTGGTACGAAACTGTAGGTTTTACTGTCACCGGGGCTGATGATGCCTTGGGTCAGGACAGGCACCCCGTCCTGGCTGTTTTCAAGCCGAATGCCGTGCCAATGAACGGCGGTGCCTTGGTCTAGGCCGTTTTCGACATCGACCCGCACCCGTTCACCCCGACGCACCCGAAGCTCGGGCCCGGGCATGGAGCCGTTGAAGCCCAGCATCTGTGTGACCCCATCGCCAGGGGGCAGGATGTGCCCTGTAACCTCCTCAGCCCGCAGGCGATAGGTAGACGGTGCCGACGCGGCAGAACGGGGCAGCAGCCCAATGGCGGCCGAACTGGCAAGGAATTGGCGACGGTTCATGGAAGGCCTCATTCTGGTAGCGTCAAAACGGACGTAAGGATGGCAGTCATGAGCAGGATGAACAGCACAGCGATCCATTCGTAAGAGATCGATCGCGACAGGTGTTGCGCCGCAGCCGCGTCCCCCCCGGACAAGAGTGGCACAAATCGCATCTTGTTCAAGGCAGCGAGCGTCAGCAGGGCTGCGACCGCCGCCGTTTTCAAAAGCAGGGCCTGGCCATAGCCTGTGCCGACAAGCGCCGTCACCGATCCGACCAGCACAAAGCCCATCACCAGCCCCGCGGCGAGGAGCAAAGGCACAAAGACCGACGCCAGTTTGCCAAACCGAACCGCGAGGTCAGCCGCGTCAGCGTAAGACTGATCGATCATGCGCTTCAGGGGGATCAAAACGCCAACCCAGACGGCAATGGCGGCAAGATGAACCAGCAAGAGCCCATCCAACCAAAGCGTGCCGCGATCTGGGATATGTCCCACCGTGGTAAAAGACCACAAAGCTAACCCCCCGCCGAGCGTCGAGATCCACATACCGGACCGACCAAACGCAAGCCCCGCAATCAACAGGATCAGGCCTACCACGCGATAAGCCACTGCGGTCCCGGCCGATGTGCTCCAAAGCAGCGCCAGCATCTCTGGGTCGACCATGCCGCCGACATCGCCGGTCAGGGCGGCCCCTCCGAGCGAAAACCCAAACGCGGTGGCGACCAGTGCTAACATGGCAAAGAGCATCGGCAAACGCCATGTGATCGCCACCTGGAACAGCAAGGACACAAACACCATCCCTGCAGAGGTCAGAACGCCCAGGTAGATGGCGAATTTGGCGGCAATTCCAGCCAGACCCCAAATGTCTGGCACTACTCTTGGACCGTAAAGCTGAACGCGCCCTTCATGGGATGGCCATCATCCCCAAGACCGCGCCATTCGACTTGATAGACCCCTGCCCCAAAAGCCTGCATGGGAATCGCGTATTCAGAAAGGAACCCGCTGAACCCATCGAGGTCGAGATCGGCTTTCTTGTTCGCAATCGCCAGGGTGACCCGGGTCAAGCGAATGTTGCCCTTGAAGTCCATCACGATCTGCTCGGGCATCTGAGCCAGGTTTGCTTCATGGGCGGGAATGGTCGCCTCCAACGGCGAATGGGCCGGTGCCGATGTCGCCCAAAGAACCATCAAGCCGGTAAAAAGTCGGATTTTCATGGGGGCTCCTTTCCCTGAGGGGTCGCCTAAGGCTGGGGGCGAAGTGGTACGTTCGCGTCAAACCCAAGCTTCGCGCAGATTGCCGCGAATGGCTATAACAAGTCCATTCAAGACGATTGAACCCCGGGGGGCGGCGCTGGCACCCGGGGTTCTTTAGCTCTTTATGCGGGCCTAGGACTTTTCAACCATGGAAAGATGCGACCAGACCAGCCAAAGCGCCAGCCCAGCGGCCGCAACGAAAGCCGCGCGCCAGGACTGATCTCTTACAGAAAAAAGCCCGCCGACCCGTCGGTGAAGTCGTGCAGATGTACGGTGACTTGATCCGTGCTGAGCAACACCACGCCATAGGCAGGAGGCTCGAAGTTCGCAGCAATACGCTCAGCTGCACCGTTAAGATCCAACGCGACCTGGTGGTTCAAGCCGCGCATGCACGAATAGCCGATGCCACGCCAATTGCCTGAAATGGAACGATGAACATGGCCAAAGAACAGGTGGCGGATGCGCGCCTTGTGCGGCGCGATCACGTCGTAAAAGGCCTGTGCGTCCTGCAACATGATCCGGTCCATGGCAGCAATGCCGGTCTTAAAAGGGGGATGGTGCATGAAAAGAACAAGCGGCTCGTCCGTTTGCTCAAGCACCTGTCGCAACCAGGTTTGCCGGGCTGGGCAATAGGCCCCGGCGTGAGACTTCGGGTCCCTTGTGTCGAGCAGCAGGAACCGCCCGAACGCCGTCTCGAAATGCTGTTGGACACATCCGGTGTCGTCGCGTGGCGTCCCTGGGAACGCGGCTGTAAGGGCATCGGTGTCGTCGTGATTGCCCACCATCAGATGTATCGGGATGACCAGGTTTTCGATCTCTCGGGCAAACCGATCATAGGCAGCCGCATCCCCCCAATGGGTCATGTCCCCCGTCAACACAACGAACGCCGCATCTGGATGTTCAGCATTGATCGAGGCCACAGCGGCACGCAGCCGCACGGCCGGATCTTGCCCGTAGAGCACGCCTTCGCCAATGACATGGGTGTCCGTGAGGTGAATGAACTTCATTCAGCGGCAACAGGCTTGGCCCAATCCTCCCACTCGGTGCCGGCGCTAAAGATGGGTCCGTCCCAGGCAAAGGGGATATCGTGCACGATGGTGCCCGTGTCCTGGGCCAGGATCACCCCATAGGACGGGGCCATCGGCGCGCCCAACAGCAAGTTTTCTTCGGTCAGATCGGGCAGCGATTGGTTGCCGGTCGAGCGCACGCTTGCAAAGGGAATGCCGCACCAGGTGCCATGCACCGGGGCGTGGACATGGCCAAAATGGATGTAATCGATGCGGTCGCGATAGGTGCTGAACAGCGCGGCAAGCGGCGCGCGGTCCTGAGGGACCAGCGCGATCTTATCCTCGGCAGGAAGGCCCAGTGGCATGGGGTTGTGATGCATAAACAGCCTTGCGCGCGCACAGCGGCTAAGCTCGCCCTCCAGCCACGTGCGCCGTGCAGCACAGAAATGGCCCGCATGGGTGCGCGGCTCGGTGGTGTCCAGATAGATAAGGCGCGTATCCTCGACCGTTTCCGCGTGATTGACGAAGCCGTGGGCGTCTTTGGGGTGATCCGGGAAGGCTGACAGAAACGCCTCGCGGTGATCGTGGTTGCCAACCAGCAAACGCACCGGGCATGGCAGATCCGTCAATGCCTGTGCAAGTGCCGCATAGGCGCTCGCTTCGCCCCAATGGGTGAGGTCACCACTGATAACGATCCGCACGGCGTCGCTGTGATGGGCGCGGACATGGTCCAGCGCCTGGTCAAGCCGTCGATGGGGGTTCAACCCACCCATACGTTCGCCCGGAACTGTTAGGTGAATGTCGGAGATATGGACGAGTTTCATGGGCCCGGCCTTTCCTAGTCGTCGTCCGGTCGCCCCCAAGTGGAGGCGACCGGAGCTTGGTTTAGCCGCTTGGCAGCAGGTCGGCGATCTCTTCGACCAGCTCTTCTTGCAGCTCTTTCATGTCCGTGGCGTCGCCGGTCACGATCCGCTCGATCCCGTCATAGATGACCTGGGTGATGGCCAGCCCGTTGTCGCCGGGATAGGCCAGCCAGTCGCGCAGCAGTGGCAACTGGTCCACGGCCGTCTGCTTGTTCGGGTTCTGGTCGTAGAAGTCGGCCAAGATGATCTCGTTGGCGGCCTTGTTGGGAGGCATGTAGCCGGTGGTCTTTGCCACCTCTGCAGCACCTTCGCCCGAGGTGATGTATTTCAGCCAAGTCCAGGCCGCTTCGCGTACCTTCGGATCATCCGAGGTCGAGGTCAGCATCGCCGCGTTGCCGCCAGCAGGCAGACCTTTCGGGGTTTCTCCGAGACCCGGGAAAGGGCCGGTCACCAGTTCGAATTCGCCCTGGCTGCGCTCCACCGCGCCCAGCGCGGAGGTGGACCAGAACATCATGCCGATGTCCCCGGCCGAGAAGGACGACAGGGCCGCCTTCCATTCGAGGTTCTGCATTTCACACTCGGTGAAGATCTCTTGCATCTGCTCCAGCGCGACCAGCGCCTCGGGGCTGTCCATGGTCACGCGGCCGTCTTTGACGATGGCGCTGTCCTGGCTCCACAAAAGGGCCTGCATGAACCAGTTGCCAGTGATGTTCCATCCCCAGAAGATCGGGTTGTCGATGCCATTGGCCTTCATGGTCTTGCAGGCCGCAATGACCTCATCCCATGTGGTGGGCAGCTCGGTGATGCCGCCTGCGCGCAGGATGTCCATGTTGTAATAGCCAACGGGCAACGAGATGGAGAATGGCAGGCCGTGAACCTCGCCACCGAAGGTCGACAGCGACAGCATCGCCTGGTGGTAACCGTCTTTCTCGAAATCAGCCTCTGCGGCGATGAACGGCTCCAGCGATTGCGCGATGCCTTTTTCCACCAGCGGCTGCTGACGGTTCAGGCCCTGCATGGTGACGTCCGGCAAATTGCCTGCAACGGCTTCGCGCAGAACCGTGTTGGTGGCATCCTCGTAAGATTCGTAGGTGGCGCGAAATTTGACCTCGATATTCGGATGCGCGGCCTGAAAGGCGGGCATCATCGCCTCGTAGGTCACATCGAAAAGATGGCTGTAGGGATAGGCAAACTCGATCGTTACCTTGTCCTCGGCGAAAACGGCGGTGGCGCTAAGGGCCAGTGCCATTGCAGTTAGGGTGTATTTCATTACATCTACTCCTGTTGTTGGGGCTGACGGTTTGGCGATTGGCAGACCCAATGATGTTCCCCTTTCGGGGGGTGATTGTCCCCTTTTGGGGCCATGGGTAGGGCGGGACAGGTCCCGTCCTACTTCATTCCTGACAGTGTAATCCCTTCGATAAAGCGGCGCTGCGCAATCAAAAACGCAACGATCAGCGGGGTGACGATCACGGTCGCGGTGGCCATCATTGGGCCGAAGAAGGACCCATCCCCATCCCCCTTAAACTCGCGCAGACCCAGGGGCGGCGTGAACAAATCGCGGTTTCCCGTGACCACGATCCGCGGCCAGAAATAGTCGTTCCAATGGGCGACTATCGAAAAAATCGCAAAGGCCAAAAGTGCTGGGATCGCGGTGGGCAGCATCACGCGCCAGACGATGGCGAGCTCGCTCATCCCATCCATCCGCGCCGCATCGATCAGGTCGTCAGGCACGGTCATAAAAAACTGACGCATCAAGAAGATCCCAAAAACCGAGATCGTCCAGGGCACGACGAGGGCAGCGTAGGTGTTGGTCAAACCCAGCTTGGCCAGCATGATGTAAAGCGGCAGGGCAATGGCATGGACCGGGATGAGCAGGCAGAACAGGACCAGCCCAAAGACGGCCTCGCGCCCCCAAAATTTCAACTTCGCAAGGGCATAGGCGGCCGGCAGGGCCACCACAATTTGGATCAGAAAGATCGATACGGTGACGATCACTCCGTTCAGAAGATAGCGCATTAGCGGTGCTTCGGTGAAGGCTTTGGAATAGTTGAACACCACAGGCCGCATGGAACAGGCCGCTTCCGTTTCCGCCAAAAGCGCGGCTTGAACGCCGCTGTCGTCTTGACCCGCAAAGCGGTCACGCGCGGCCTCGATATCCGCGCGATCAGGCTGGCGCAGTGCAACACAGCGCGGGTCGATCATCTGCTCCTGACGCCCAAAGAAGCCACCGACCCCTTGATCGATCTCGCCGGGGCTTTTGAACGAATAGCTGACCATCATATAGAACGGGGCAAGGACGATGATCGTGCCCAGGATCAACACCATGTGTTTCCACCAATCGCGGGTCATCAATAATGCACCTTCCGCTCGACCAGCCAACGCTGGATCAGGGTCAGGAACATCACGAAGAGCAAAAACAGCATGGTGATGGCCGAGCCGATGCCGATCAGGTTCTGCTGAATGCCCTTTTCGAAGATCGCGAACATCATCACATAGGCGGATTTGTTGGGCCCCCCGCCCTGAGGCCAGAACGCCTCGATCGTGTCGAAGACCTGAAACGCGCGGATGCAGGATATAGTCACAACAAAGACCGTCGTCGGCCCAAGTGCGGGCCAGGTGACCAGCCGAAAACGCTCCCACGCGGATTTGGCGCCGTCCATTTCGGCGGCGTGATAGAGCTCGCGGTGAACAGAGGTCAGCCCAGCGAGGTAGAGCACCATGTTAAAGCCGAACCCCTGCCAGATGCCAATAAAGCAGACCACCCAGATCGCGTAGTCCCTGTCCCCCAGCCAAAGTGGAAACCCCTCGGCGCAGCCATTTGCAAAGAACGGCACCGCCTCGAACCACGTGCCGCACGCGCCTTCCAGCGTGCGGTTCACCATGCCGATAGTCGGGTGCAGCATAAATTCCCATGCGATTGCCATGGCCAACAGGGTCGCCATCACCGGCAAGAAATAGATCGTCTTATAGATATCCCCGATGCGCCCCAGGGAATGCACAAGCAGCGCGGCCCCAAGCCCCAAACCAACCGATATGGGCACGACGGTCACCACATAGGTGAAGGTTGCGATGAACATCTTTTCATAGGTGGAGCGGGTGAACAGACGCTCGTAGTTCTGCGTCCCCACCCAGTCGAACCCTGAATTGCCAAGCGAATAGTTGCTGAACGACAGCACCAAGGCCACAAGGACAGGCACCAACAGGATCAGAACCATCAAGGCCAACGCCGGGGCGGTCAGCGACCAAGCGCTGCGCGCTTGACGGCGATCAACATAGGCTTTAGGGGCTGGGTTTGCGTCAATCACCGTCACGTCATGCCACCTCTCGCGCACTGCGAAGCTTGGCTTCGACGCCGCGCAGCCGCTTGCCGTTGGCATCGAAGATCAAGCCTGCTTGGGGATCGAAGTCCAAGGCGACCTCGGCCCCCAGCGACAGTCTTTGACGCTCTGCCGGAGCGGCGCGTAGGGTGACCCGCATCGCCTCACCCTCTAACGCCACTTGCGCGAAAACCTCAGATCCCAGGTTTTCGAAATGCGCGACCTTGCCCTTCAACAGGGCCGGACCTTGGGTCAGGCGCAGCGCCTCGGGCCGAAGGCCCAATTGCAGGACGCGAGGCGCCTCCGCCGGCATGTCCCACTCCAACCGGGAGCCAAGCAACCACACGCCTTGGTCCATACAGTCGAGCGGCAGGATGTTGATCTTGGGCGAGCCGATGAACTCCGCCACACGAATGTCATCGGGATCTTCGTAAATCACATCAGGTGCTGCACATTGCAGGATTTCGCCGCCCATCATCACCGCGATACGGTCGGACATGGTCATCGCTTCGACTTGATCGTGGGTCACGTAGATGAACGTCGCTTTCAACCTGCGGTGCAGTTCCGCAATCTCGGCCCGGGTCTGCACGCGCAGCTTGGCATCGAGGTTCGACAAGGGCTCGTCGAGCAGAAAGGCTTGCGGCTCGCGGACCAAGGCGCGGCCCAAGGCCACCCGCTGGCGCTGCCCCCCGGACAATTGCCCTGGCTTGCGGTCCAGAAGGGGGCC
>JBCBNR010000106.1:0-8691 GCA_039821665.1 Pseudomonadota bacterium | reverse complement strand
CCTGAAGGTTTCACGATTTCGCAAGACGTAAAGAACATCATCAGCTTCAAACGTCTTAATCTGCTGGAGCCTTGGCCCTTCACAGCAATGTTTGATTTTATCTTTTGCAGAAATGTCATCATCTATTTTGATAAGGCTACCAAACTGGCGCTTATCTCTAGGTTTGCCAGCCAACTCGCCCCCGGTGGTCTGCTGTTTTTGGGCCATTCCGAGACATTGGTCAGCGCGATTCCCAATCTAAAAAGCCTTGGCAAAACGACCTATCAAAGGGAGTTGGCATGACAGTTGCAGCGCAATCCGCCGCAAATCGGTATTTTGAGGCCAAGGTGGATGCTCATGTCACTTCGGTTCTGCCTGGGCATTTTCTTGTGCTCAACGCGAAGGGTGAGGCGGTGACGACGCTCCTTGGCTCTTGTGTTGCTGCCTGCGTGCGCGACACGCGCACCGGCATAGGTGGCCTTAACCATTTCTTGCTGCCTGAAGAAGACAGCATGGGACAGGGCGGGTTTCCGTCGCGCTATGGCGTTTATGCGATGGAGTTGTTGATCAACGAGATCCTAAAGCGCGGTGGCAAACGCGAGACGTTGGAGGCAAAGGCCTTTGGTGGGTCTCGCGTCATCGAAACCACGGCTGAGGCGAGTGTCGGCAATCGCAATGTCAGCTTTGTGCAGGAATACCTTCAGTCTGAAGGTATCACCCTCACCGCATCGGACCTGGGCGGCGCACGGGCGCGGCGCGTCTTCTATTTTCCAGACACCGGACGGGTCATCGTGCAACGCCTGCCGATTGAGGAAAGCCAAAAGGCGTCTCGGCTCGACTCGCAGCTGCGCACCCATGTCAAGAAGTCCAAACCGGCTGGGGGCGTTGAACTATTTTGACATCTGCCCTGCCTCCCAAAGATCCAGTGCGCGTCATTGTCGTGGACGATAGCGCCTTTATGCGTCGGATTTTGAAGGACCTTCTGGATGCCGAGGAAGACATTGAGGTCATCAATTGCGCGGAAGGCCCAAACGCGGCGCGCGCTGCTATTCGCGAGCTTGATCCAGACGTGGTCACCCTGGATGTGGAGATGCCGGGTATGAACGGCATCGACTTTCTCGAAAAGATAATGAAGTTGCGGCCAACGCCCGTGGTCATGGTCTCTTCGCTGACAACGCGGGGGGCCGACTGCTCTCTCGCGGCACTTGAGCTTGGTGCGATTGAGGTGGTTGAAAAACCTTTGGGCTCCTCTGGCCGGGGGACATTCGGCGCACGGCTGGCACAAGCCGTGCGGACCGCAGCCAACTCTCCGTTGGCGCGCAGTAAGACGCGAAGTGGCACCTCCTCGCCTCCAATCGCGGCCAATTCACCCACCACCCAGAAAGCCAGCGCCCCCACCTTTTCAACGGCCAATCTGATTTTATTGGGCGCATCCACCGGCGGGGTCTCAGCGCTTTCAAGCGTCCTGCAAAGCTTCGCAAAGTCATCCCCTCCGGTCGTCATCGCGCAGCACATGCCCGACACGTTCATTGACCGCCTCGCCGATCGATTGAACGAAACCATGTCCCTTGACGTGTCAGTGGCCCGCGACGGCGAAGTTTTGGGGCCTGGCCGCGTTCGGTTCGCCCCAGCAACATCCCATGTGCGCCTCGGCGGCAGTAGCCTTACCACGAAACTCTCGCTCGACACACAAACAGGGCCAGTCAGCGGACATATCCCATCGGTCGATGTGTTGTTCCAGTCTGGGGCGGAGCTGACCGGCGGCGGAATTGTCGCTGCACTCTTGACTGGTATGGGGCGGGACGGCGCTATCGGTATGCTAAAACTGCGCGAAGCGAACGCATTTTGCATCGCTCAGGACGAGGCAACCAGCGTGGTATTCGGCATGCCCGGTGCCGCGATCAAAGTGGGCGCACCCCATGCGGTGCTTCCCATCGGTGACATCGGGGCACAGATCGCAAAATTCTTCCCAAAACAAGAAGGGACGCCGCCATGCTAGCGCCCTTCAAGATACGCGGTGAACACGATGCCTGAGGCAAGAACCCTTTGCGTTTTGGTGGTCGATGACCAGCAAACCATGCGCGGTCTTGCCCGCATGTGTCTTAAAAAAATCGGGGTCACGAATGTGGCCTTGGCGGCCAGCGGCGACGCCGCCCTGGAAACCATGAGCCAGAAAAAATTCGACGCTGTCATCACCGATTTGAACATGCCCGGCCTTTCAGGCACCGAACTTGCTACAAAGATAAAGGCCCATCCCGTTCTCAAAGGCACACCCGTCTTTCTGGCAACCTCGGACGCTTACCGGGACCGGGTGGATGACGATACGGTGGATCACTTCCTTTCAAAACCGTTCACGCCCCAAGACATCAAGGACGCAATGGAAACCCATCTGGGCACTTTGTCCTAGGCGGCCTCTCCTGGACTTTGACGAAAGCTTGCAAATCTGTAAGGGGGTGCACCAGTGTAGACACCTGCCCGAAGGATCCAGGCCATGACCTCTGCCCAATCCCACCTCGCCAAGCTTAAGGACCCAAGCCTGCTCAAAAGCCAAGCCTTCGTCGCCGGGGCTTGGATGGATGCCGCCTCAGGCGCGCGCTTCGATGTCAAAAATCCCGCAGGCGGAGAGGTCATCGGAACCGTGCCGGACCTTGGTGTTGATGAAACCAAGGCCGCGATCAAAGCCGCTATTCCCGCGCAAAAAGCCTGGGCCAAACGCACTGGTAAAGACCGGGCCGCAGTGTTGCGCGCCTGGCACGACTTGATGGTGGCCAACGCGGACGATCTTGCCACCATCTTGACCGCCGAAATGGGTAAACCCCTCGCAGAGGCCAAGGGCGAAATCCTGTATGGCGCGAGCTTCATCGAATGGTTCGCCGAGGAGGCCAAGCGCGCCTATGGCGAGACCATTCCGGGCCACCAAGCGGACAAACGGCTGATCGTGATCAAGCAACCCGTTGGGGTCGTTGCATCGATCACCCCATGGAATTTCCCCAACGCAATGATTGCACGCAAAGTGGGCCCAGCTTTGGCGGCCGGCTGCGCATTCATCGCGAAACCTGCGGAAGACACGCCCCTGTCCGCGCTGGCCATGGCCGAACTTGCAGCTCGCGCGGGCGTTCCAGACGGCGTGTTTTCGGTGCTGACCGCGTCGGACGGTGTGGCGATCGGCCAGGAGTTCGCAACGAACCCCGCCATTCGCAAAGTGACGTTCACAGGCTCTACCGAGGTGGGTCGGATCTTGATGCGCCAAGGAGCGGACCAGGTGCAAAAGCTTTCGCTCGAACTTGGCGGCAACGCACCTTTCATCGTGTTCGACGATGCCGACTTGGATGCGGCCGTCGAGGGGGCGATGATTTCGAAGTACCGCAACAACGGCCAAACCTGTGTGTGCGCCAACCGCATCTATGTGCAATCGGGCGTGTACGAGGCTTTCGCGCAAAAGCTGGCGGAGGCGGTTGCGAAAATGAACGTGGGCGATGGCTTCGAGGCCGGCATCACCGCAGGCCCGTTGATCAACGCGCAAGCGGTGGAGAAGGTTGAAGAACATATCAAGGACGCGGTGGCCAAAGGGGCAACTGTGGCCACAGGCGGGAACCGCCATGCGCTGGGTGGCACATTTTTTGAGCCGACCATCTTAACGGACGTGACGCGCGACATGGTTGTCACCCATGACGAGACCTTTGGCCCGGTGGCACCCTTGTTTCGGTTCGAGAGTGAAGACGATGTGATCGAGCAAGCCAATGACACCGTCTTTGGCCTTGCCTCCTACTTCTATGCGCGCGATCTGAGCCGGGTTTGGCGCGTCGCCGAGGCCTTGGAGTACGGCATGGTGGGCATCAACACCGGCCTTATCTCGACCGAGGTGGCCCCGTTTGGCGGGGTGAAGCAGTCCGGTCTTGGCCGCGAGGGATCTCGCCACGGCATCGAGGAGTATTTGGAAATGAAGTACCTCTGCATGTCGGTCTAGGGCCCGTTCATTTGCGCAAGGCTGCGTGATGGGCAGAAATGCCCTCGCGCACGTCATCGAAGAACGCGAGCTTGCCCCGATCGAGCAGGATGGCGCAGTCGCACATCCGCTCCAACAATGGCATGGCATGAGAGACGACGATGGCGCTGCCCGTGCGCAAGCGGTCCATGAGGTACCAGTCGCATTTTCGCTTGAAACTTGCATCGCCCACCGCCGTCACCTCATCGACCAAGTGCCAGTCAAAGGGCACCGCCATGGAGGCCGCAAAGGCAAGCCGCGCCTTCATTCCGGCCGAATAGGTGCGCACAGGCCGGTGAAAATAAGGCCCAAGCTCGGCAAACGCTGATGCGAACTGCAACGTCGCTTGGCTGTCGCACCCGTAGATCCGCGCCACAAAGCGCAGGTTTTGTGCGCCGGTCAAATCCGGGTGAAAGCTGCCCGCAAACCCAATCGGCCAAGACACCCGGCCCTGTCGTTCAATCGTGCCTGCGTCTGGCAGCACACTGCCCGCAATCAGCCCCAAAAGTGTGGATTTTCCTGCGCCATTCCGCCCCAAAAGGGCAACGGACCGACCCTGGGGCAAATGCAAGGACACATTGTCAATAATCGGCGCCCCCGCACCGCGCTTAAAGCCCTTGGTCACACCCGACAGTGTGATCATTGGCGATCGCGCAAGGCATAAAGGCACAGACACAGCAACATCCAGCTTAGGGATGCGGCCAAAGACGTGGTCAACAACCAGACCCATTTGCGCGGATAACTCGCTGCCTCCGCCAAAGTGGGGGGGATGTGCACCGCCAGATAGCGGGTTTGCCGCCGCGCATCCACCAGCGCAAGATCATGGGCCGTGCGCGCGGCAAGATACGCTTCTTCGGCAAAACTTCGATCAACCAGCAAGCGTTCGAATTGACCAACAACCTGGGTTAGCGGTGTTTGGTCAACGGCGTCCTGGGAGGAGGCCATTCTGGCCTTCTCATCCGCGATCCGCGTTCGGATCGCCGCAACCCGCCGCTGCACCTGCGCGACCCTGGGGTCGTCCGCGCGCGTAGTTGTGCGCAGTATGTCCCCATCGATCAGTGTTTGCGCAAGCTCCCCTTCCAACGCGGACAGCACGCCCGAGCGGGTCTGCAAGGGCGCGCCTGGATCGACGATCTGGTGCTGGGTTCGAAAGGCATCCACCGCCGCCCGCGCCTGGGCAAGGCGCGATTGCGCGCGTTCCACATTCTCGCGTGCATCGCGAGTCACATCCTCAGCAGCCAAGCGCGAGAGGTCATCGACCAGCGCGCGCATGGCCGCCAAGGCACGGCGCGCAATCTCCTGTGCATCGGCCGCGCTGAAGGCCGCAACCTCAAGCTCCATCAACCCGGTGCCCGCGTCGTAGACGCGTGTGGACATCAAGCGCCAATGGGCTGTCACGTCCTCGATCGACGCGCCAGGCTTGAGATCGAAGATCGGATCCTGCGCCGGGTCATGGTAAAGCGGTGCCAGTGCTGCATGGCCGCCGATATCCTCCACCAATGTTTGGCTGTCGAGATACGCATAAAGGATGTCCATATCCGAAGAAGAGCTGTTGCCCAGCGAGCCCAAGTTTCCCAACATTTCCAGTGGGCTAGACGCCTCTTCGGTTCGGACAGAAAACCCAAGCGTCGAGATGTAGCGATCACTTGCCCAAACCCACAGATAAAGGATCGCGAGAAGCGTCGGCGCCGCGATCCACACAGCGCCCAAGGCCAGGAGTGTCCAATGCCTACGCCGCCAGGTCGCAACCGGTGCCGGGGGCATCGGGCGCGGTGCGGGCTGCGCCATGGCAAGCGTCGGGCGCGCAGGCCCAGCTTCGGTCAATCGCGGTTGCTGCGACATCGATCCCCCTTGGTTAACGGGACCTTCAGTATCCAGCGCGTATTGCCCTGACATTAACTGCAAAGGGGTTTGGCATGGCTGTGCCGGGCGAAATACGAACAATTTTCCAAGTCTTGGCCGCGCTTATGGTCCGCGAGATGACCACCCGGTATGCGCGCTTGTCGGGCGGCTATCTGTGGGCGGTGGTGGAGCCTGTGGCGGTCATCTGCTTGCTCAGCATTCTGTTCTCGCAAGCTTTTCGCACGCCCCCGCTCGGCACGAGCTTTGTGCTGTTTTATGCCACCGGGTATCTGCCGCTGATCCTGTTCTCGGACGTGGCGGATAAGACCGCTGCTGCTGTTAGCTTTTCGCGCCAGTTGCTGGCTTATCCGCGGGTGACGGTGCTTGACGCTGTGCTCGCACGGTTTCTGCTCAACCTTTTGACGCAAATTCTGGTGTTTACTTTGGTGCTCAGCGGCTTGGCCCTCGCTGGCCTGCTGCCGCACATGCCGAGGATGGACATTCTTGCCACGGCCGTTGCCTTGGCGGCGGCCCTTGCGCTGGGGGTGGGGCTGCTCAACTGTCTTGCTTTTTCCCAAAGCCCGATGTGGCAACGGCTCTGGTCGATCGTCAGCAGACCACTGTTCTTGATCTCGGGACTGTTCTACACCTTCGAGGGGCTGCCTGCCCATATCCGCGAACTGTTGATTTGGAACCCCCTTATTCATGTGGTGGGCTTGGTGCGCGCGGCCCTCTATCCCACCTATTACGCCGCCTATGTGCAACCGGGCTATGTGCTCGCGTTGGGGTTGGCAACGGCGGTGTTGGGCGCGCTGATGCTGCGGGTTTTTGACGCCAAAGAGGCGTTGAGGTGAGCGGCATCGACGTTTCCATCCGCATGGCCACCAAAAACGGGGGCCGGTTTCTTGCCCAGCAATTGGCCTCTTTGCTGGGTCAGGAGGGTGTCAGCTGGGATCTGACGGTGTCTGACGATGGGTCGACGGATGCGACCAAGGCGATGTTGGAACGGTTTGCCCAAGGGCGTTCGGTTGCGGTGATGGGCGGGCCGCAGCGCGGGTTTGCCCGGAATTTCCAGGCTTTGGCGGCGCTGCCTTTGCATGCGCGCCATCTTGCGTTTTGCGACCAAGATGATGTCTGGGCCTCTGAAAAATTGCTGCGCGCCGTCAGGGCGTTGCAGCCGGTTCCACGGGACACGCCTGCGCTTTATTGCGGACGGACGGTTCTGGTTGATGATGCGCTCAAACCCCTTGGGTGCTCGCCCCTTTTTGCGCGCAAGCCTGGATTTGCGAACGCCTTGGTGCAAAGCATCGCAGGCGGCAACACCATGGTGCTCAACCCTGCCGCGGCGGACCTGATGGCACGCCATGCCCGGGCCGAAGTGGTCAGCCATGATTGGTGGGCCTATCAGCTGGTCAGCGGGGCGGGCGGGGTTGTGTTCTACGACCCCCAGCCATGGGTTTTCTACCGCCAGCACGGGGACAACGTCTCTGGGGCGAATCTGGGGGGCAGGGCCGGATGGGTTCGGGCGCAAGCCGTGCTGGCGGGCCGGTATCGCCGCTGGCTCGACATCCAATCGAAGGCCTTGCGCGGCGCTGAAGGGGATTTGACGCCCCAAAGTTTGCGCTTGTTGGATCGGTTCGACGCAGCCCGAGCACGGTCCGGATGGGCTTGCGCCTTCGAACTGGCAAGCAGCGGGATCTACCGGCAAAGGTTGGCGGGGCAAGCCAGCTTGCTGGGGGCGGCTTTGGTCGCGGCGCTTTAGGCGTGACCTGCGCGGCGGATCGGACGCAGGTTTCAGCGATATAGCCGACAGGTTGGATGCTTTGCCCCGCCTTGCAAATCCTGGGCAAGGCGGCTGTGCAGGCTTACGCCGCCGTGGACAAGGCCGCCAACACCCCGGTTGAGCGTCGCGCGTCATGGATCAAACGGGCATAGCGCGCCCAAGCAGTCGCTGGCACGTCGTCCCGGCCAAAACGCCCTGTGAGGGGCGGAAACGGATCCGCTTGAAATTCTGGGGCAAACACCCTGACCCGACGCTCGAACCGCGCGATGCAGGGCGCAAAATGATCGTGGAGCGCCACATGCTCGGCCTGGGTGAACAGCCGCGGGGACGTCTCGCCCAAACTCGGCGCAAGCGCTTGGGTCGCCAGGTCGATCAGACCGGGGCCCGCCGGTGCCGGTCGAGAGATTTGGTGGGCCATCCACGCGGACAAAACCGGTGCTGATATATTGGCCTTCGCGGTTGCCGTTTTTGTAAGGGCCTCGGGGGCGATGGAACAGCCTGCGGCGGCCAAAACGCCACCGACCAGGCCGCCGGGGCCGCGCCGTGTGGCCTCGTAGGGCAAGAACACCAATCGGGCAGACGGAACCTGCGCTTGCAACTGGTCCAGCAAAGGGTTGGGATCATAGTGCAATGGGTCAGGCGTTCCGGGGTCCATCACCTCCTGAACAAAGGTCCCAATCGGGGCGCAATCCCGCTTTTTGATCACCTCAAGGTAGGACGATTGCAAAAAGTCGATCGGCGTTCTGAGCACGCAAATGATGGTGGTTTGGGTAAACCCGCGCGCAAGTTCGGCCAGTTCGGTGAAGTTGACCCGATCTGGCCCCGCGCGCGAAAACTCTTCACTGCTTAGCAGAACCGTCTCTTGTTCAGGGGTGATCGATGCCCAGTCATCCACAGCACTGGTGCGGCTGGCATAGAAATCCGGCAGAGTTTTGATCCATTGGGTGGTCAGCACATGCTGCCCGCTTGCGCGCCCAATTTTAGGATAGCACAGGCCATGGGCCAAAAGCTGCGTTCGGTTGGCAAACAGGGTGTTCTGAATGTGAGTGGTACCGGTTTTGTGGGTGCCGATGTGAAGGACCAGATGGCTCATGCGGCTTTC
>JBCBNR010000105.1:0-8701 GCA_039821665.1 Pseudomonadota bacterium | reverse complement strand
CCACGGCGGTGGCATCGATTTGCAGTTTCCCCACCACGAGAACGAGATAGCGCAGAGCAAATGCCTGCACGGGGCCGACAGCTTTGCCCAGATCTGGATGCACAACGAGATGTTGCAGGTGGACGGAAAGAAGATGTCCAAGAGCTTGGGCAACTTTTTCACCGTGCGTGACCTTTTGGACCAGGGCGTGTCGGGCGAGGTGATCCGCTTTGTGTTCCTGTCCACCCATTATTCCAAGCCGATGGATTGGACCCAAGCCAAAGCGGATGAGGCACGCGCGGTGCTGTCGCGCTGGCGGCGGGCCATTTCGGGCATCGAGCCCTCATGGCCCGCTGCCTCAAGCGTGCTTGAGGCGCTCTCAGACGATCTGAATACGCCCCTTGCCTTGACCCGGCTCCATGCCTTGGCCTCGGACGGGGACGCGGCTGGACTTGCGGCGGGCTTGGAGCTGTTGGGCTTTGGCGATCTGGGGATCAAAATCGTCCAAAAGAACAGTGCGGACACGTCAGTCGAGGACACGTTCACAATGAATATGGTCAAGATTGCGATCAAAGAAGCCAGAGCGGCGAAGGACTTCGAGCGATCAGACCAACTGCGAGATGGTGCGGTTGACGCCGGATTCGAAGTCCAAATCTCAAAGCAGGGTGTGGAGCTTGTTCCCGGACCCCAAGCAGATGCCAAAAAGCTGAGTGGCCTAATATGACCCGCGAACGCCTTTACCTGTACGACACGACCCTGCGGGATGGCCAGCAGACCCAAGGGGTGGATTTTGCGCTGGAGGACAAACAGCGGCTGACCCGGGCGTTGGACGATCTGGGCCTGGATTACATCGAAGGGGGTTGGCCTGGGGCGAACCCCACAGACAGTGCGTTTTTCGAGGCAGCGCCCAAGACCCGCGCCACTTTCGCGGCCTTTGGCATGACCAAGCGCGCGGGCCGCTCGGCCGAGAATGACGAGGTGCTGGCTCAGGTTATGGGGGCAGGCACGCCTGCAGTCTGCTTGGTGGGCAAATCCCATATCTTCCATGTGGAGACGGCGCTTGGGATCACCCGCGCGGAGAACCTGGACAATATATCCGCCTCCATTGCCCATATCATCGCTCAGGGCCGGGAGGCGCTGTTTGATGCGGAACATTTTTTCGATGGATGGCAGGCGGATGCGGATTACGCCCTTGCCTGTGCCCTAGCGGCCTATGAGGCGGGCGCGCGCTGGGTGGTGTTGTGCGACACCAATGGGGGCGCGCTGCCCCATGTGGTGCGTGCCGGCGTCAAAGCCGCGATCGACGCTGGCATTCCGGGCGCCCATTTGGGCATTCACACCCACAATGATTGTGAAACTGCAGTGGCCAATTCGTTGGTGGCGGTGGCTGCGGGGGCGCGTCAGATCCAAGGCACGCTGAACGGGTTGGGGGAGCGGTGCGGCAACGCCAACCTTGTCTCGCTGATCCCCACACTGGCCCTGAAAGACCCCTTTGCCAGCCAGTTCGAGATCGGGGTGCCCAAGGACAAGCTGGGCGAGTTGACCCGGGTGTCGCGCCTTTTGGATGACATTCTCAACCGGGTGCCCGATGCCAGCGCGCCTTATGTGGGCGCTTCTGCGTTTACCCACAAAGCGGGCTTGCACGCCTCGGCCATCCTCAAAGACCCCACCACTTACGAGCACGTGCCGCCCGAGACGGTGGGCAATGCGCGCATCATCCCGATGTCGAACCAGGCGGGCCAGTCCAACCTGCGCGAGCGTCTGCACGAGGCGGGCTTGACGGTGGACAAGGGCGACATGCGGCTTGGTGCGATCTTGCGGGATGTCAAAGAGCGCGAGGATCGCGGCTTTGCCTATGACAGTGCGGCGGCCTCGTTCGAACTGGTGGCCCGGCGACATCTGGATCAGTTGCCGCGGTTCTTCGATGTGGAGCGGTACCGGGTCACGGTGGAGCGGCGTCAAAACGCGTTGGGTGAGGTAATCACCGTCTCGGAGGCGGTGGTGGTTGTGCATGTGGGCGAGACCCGGATGATGAGCGTCTCCGAAAGCCTCGATCCCGTGTCGCGCGCGGACCAGGGCCCCGTGAACGCGCTGAGCCGGGCGCTGGCCAAGGATTTGGGCCCCTACCAAGCCCATATCGACGATATGAAACTGGTGGATTTCCGGGTGCGCATCACCAATGGCGGGACCGAGGCGGTGACCCGTGTGTTGATCGATTGTGAGGACGGGCAGGGGCGGCGTTGGTCCACCGTGGGGGTGTCGGCCAACATCGTGGATGCCTCGTTCCAAGCGCTTTTGGACGCGGTCACCTGGAAACTTGTTCGGGACAAGGCGCGGGCCGATGGGGGCTGAACGTGCTCCGCACGGGAGTATTTGGGGAAAATCGATGGGGCGCGCGGGCCTGCAATGCGGTTTGAGCGCGGGCCTTTGGGGCTGTGCTGTGCGATGAGCATCGAGGCCTGTGCGCTGAATGTGCAAAAGGGTGATCCGGACCGGTTTGCGGCCACGATGACCTTGCCTTTGCACCAACGCGGGCCGCTGTTTGTACTTTACGCGTTCAACTTGGAGATTGCCCGGGCCAGTTGGGTGACGGCTGAGCCTTTGATCGCGCGCATGCGGTTGCAGTGGTGGTCGGATGCTTTGGACGAGGTCTATGGCGGTGGGGTGGTGCGGGCCCATGAGGTGGCGACCCCTTTGGCGCGGGTGTTGCGCGCCCAAGAGGTGCCGCGCGCGCTGTTGGATCGTATGATCGCCGCAAGGATTGCGGAAAGTGAGGGCGCGCCGGATTGGGATACGCAGGCTTTTTGGGCCTATCTCGGCGACAGTGCGGGCGCGATCTTGGGGGCAGGTGCGGCCCTGTTGGGCGCACCGGCGCCGGATGCACGGATGGGCGCGGCCCTCGGGCTCGCGCGCTATTGGGAGGCGTTGCCTGCCTTGCGCGCAGCGGGCCGCGCGCCAAGCCTTTTGCGGGGAGGCGGTGATCCAGACGAGACGGCGCTGCACGCCCGCATCACGGATCTGAGTTCCACCGCCATAGAGGGGTTGCGCGGGGCACCGGTGGTGGCGCCCCAGGTCGCAGTTCTGCGCAGTGGATGGCTTGCGCGCGGTGTTTTGCGCCGGGCGCAGGCACAGCCGAGCGCGGTTCTATCGGGACAGATCCGCCCGTCGCCTTTTCGCGCGCACCTGTCCCTGGGCCTTGCCACGATGCGGGGGCGATGGGAGGCCTAGCGCGTGCCCGTCCCGTGGGTGCAAACGCGCGCATCCCTTCGCCATTGGGCCGCCCAAAAAGTGACTTGGTTTGCAGGTGTCGCAGGTCACGCCGGTTGGCGCTTGCGACCTTTGAGCGCGAACCAGACCAGGGTGCCGCCTGCGAGCGCCAGAAACGGCACCATCGCCAGGTTGACCGCGATCCAGCCTGCAATGGGCGAGCTGCCCGAGCAGTTCATCAACACGCCCGAGCTGAGCGATGCAATCGAGACCATGCCGTAGACGGCAAAATCGTTCATGCCCTGGGCGCGTCCCCGCTCGGCCGGGCTGTGGGAGGCCGCGAGCATCGCAGTGGCCCCGATGAAGCCAAAGTTCCAGCCAAAGCCCAAGAGGATGAGCGCTCCGAAAAAGTTGAACAGATCCACACCGGCGAGCGCCACCCCCCCCGCTGCAGCCAGGATCACCAGGCCAAGGGCGATGATCCGCTCCACCCCGAAGCGGTTGATCAGGTGGCCGGTCACAAAGGACGGTGCGAACATCGCAAAGACATGGGCCGAGACCACATCGGCGGCGTTGTCTGTGGTAAATCCGCAGCCCACAACCGCCAGGGGGGTTGAGGTCATCACCAGGTTCATCAGCGCATAGGAGACCATTGCGCACACCATTGCGACCACGATGCGCGGGTCGCGCAGCATTTCACGCCGGGTGCGCCCGCCCGCGATTTCCTCGCGGCTTTGGGGCGGTGGCGTGCGCAGGAATGCAAACAGCACAGCGCCCACCACATTGAGGCCGGTGATCGCCAAATAGGCGCCAGCGAAGGGGATGGGATCAAGGGCGGTATCGGTGAGCTTAACCAGTTGTGGCCCGATGATGGCCGAGGCGAGGCCGCCTGCCATCACCCAAGAGATTGCCTTTGGCTGAAACTCGGGGCTTGCCAGATCGGTGGCGGCAAAACGGTAGAAACCTTGGGCGGCCATATAGATCCCGGTGCCCACAGAACCCAGCAAAAACAGGGCAAACGAGCCCTGGATCAAACCCCAGGCCGACAGCAGCCCGCCCATGGCCCCGGCAAAAGCCCCGAGATAGAACCCGGCTTTGCGGCCAAAGTGCTGCATCAGGCTGGAAATCGCGGGGGCTGCGAACATGGTCGTCAGCACGATGATCGAGATCGGCAGAGTGGCAAAACAGGGGTGGCCCGCCAACATCTGCCCTGACAGACCGCCCAAGGTGAATGAGATCGGCATCTGCGCGCCAAGCACCGCCTGGGCCGCCACCAAGACCCATACGTTGCGCCGAGCTTTTGCGTCTTGAGGGATCGCCTGACCTGTTTGCATGGCTTTGCTTTGGCAGGGCGTCTGGCTAATGTCCAGCGCGCAAGCACCGGAAGGAAGACCATGGTCGGACGCATCATCACGTGCGCGGAGGATTTGGAGGAAGGGGCCGCATATCTGAGCGAAACCTGCCGCCATTTGGCGCGTGCCTACCAGGACACAGGGACGCTTCGATTGCGCCGCCGCGCGGCGGGATTCGAGGCGCTTTTGTCGGCCATTGTCAGCCAACAGGTCTCCGTTGCTAGCGCGGATGCAATCTGGGCCAAGTTGGACGCAGCAGGGTTTACCAACGCAGCCGCGTTGGACGACGCGACCCCCGAGGCGCTGCGTGCGGTGGGGCTGTCACGTCAAAAGGCGCGCTATGCCAAGGCGCTTGCGGCGGCGCGCATCGATTATGGGCGGCTGGATCAGGCCCCCCAAGACGAGAT
This sequence comes from Pseudomonadota bacterium, assembly GCA_039821665.1. GTDB lineage: Bacteria > Pseudomonadota > Alphaproteobacteria > Rhodobacterales > Rhodobacteraceae > CANLSM01. The sequence goes on along the minus strand of JBCBNR010000105.1, from coordinate 3,756 downwards.
CGTGAAGACCCTGACGGCCGTGACCGGCATCGGTGTTTGGACCGCCGAGATTTATGCGATGTTTTCGCTGGGTCGGGCGGATGTGTTTCCCTCGGGCGATCTGGCCCTGCAAGAGGCTGCAAAGCTGATTTACGGGCTGGACGCCCGGCCCACGGACAAAGCGCTGCGCGCCCAAGCGCAGGCCTGGTCGCCCTGGCGGTCTGTTGCGGCTTGCCTGTTCTGGCAGTATTACGCGGGCGCAAAGCAACGGGAAGGGGTGCGGGCATGACGATGTTGGACGGCGAGAGGGTCGAGGCGCAAAGCGAGACGCCCACCAGCGCGATCATCTTTTTGCACGGTTACGGCGCCAATGGCGCGGATCTGATCGGCCTGTCCCAGCCCTTGGCCGAGCATTTGCCGGAAACCGTGTTTTTCGCGCCCAACGCACCCGAGCGGTGCGCAAACAACCCAATGGGGTTCCAATGGTTTCCGATCCCCTGGCTCGATGGGTCCTCCGAGGCTGAGATGGCGGTGTCTTTCGGGGCGGCAACGGGCGCTTTGGGCGGATATCTGGACGAGATCGAAAGCTCTACCGGATTGGGTCCCGAGCGGATTGTTCTTGTTGGCTTTTCCCAAGGCACGATGATGAGCTTGCATGTGGGGCTGCGCCGACCGGTCGCCTGCGCGGGCATTGTCGGCTTTTCGGGCCGGTTGTTGCAACCCGAGCGCCTGGCCGCGGAGATCACCGTGCGCCCGCCGGTCTTGTTGGTCCATGGAGAGATGGATGATGTGGTGCCGTTCTCGGACATGGAGGCCGCCCGGGCCGGTCTGGCAGAGGTGGGGCTAGAGGCAGAAACCCACGCATCCCCTGGGATCGGGCATGGCATAGCCCCCGATGGTTTGAGCCGTGCCTTGCAGTTCATCCAGGCGCGCGCAAGCCTGTAAGGGAAGGGGGCTTTGCCCCCGCGCCTGTCGGCGCCCCCCCAGGATATTTGCGCAAAAATGAAGGGCGTTTGCGCTGTTAGGGCCACAAACTGCGCTCGGCAAACTCCACCGAGTTTTGGGCCGGGTCGCGGACATAGACCGAGCGCGCGCCGTTGGGCCAGGTGAGATCCCGTTCGATGGCGATCTTGTGGGTAACCAGGCGCGCGTGCCATTGGTCGAGCGTATGCGCATCCTCGCAGGCAAAGGCCACGTGGCCGGGGCCGTGGGCGCCATGGGGTGGGACCGGCATTTTAGACGTGCCCGGGCTTGCGCTGATGCGGGGGGCGAAGATCAGCAAAACGCCCGTGCCATGGCGGAAGAACACCTGCCGCGTGGGGTGGCGCGAGATCAGCGGCAGATCCAGCACAGTGCCGTAAAACCACTGGGCTGACTCTAAATCTTCGGCATAAAGCACCGTTTCCAACACGCTAAGGGGCATCTTTTCGGCCTTCGATCCTGTCAAACGTCATGAAACTGTAAGATAGCCTTGGCATTTTGCACGCAACTTGATCGACACCCCCAGCATATAGGGGGTTGTGGTGAAAACCCGGCGAGATATAGTCGGGCTATGAAGGGACGGGCGCGTCCCGTCCGCCGCCCGAGGCAAGGGCAGAGCAGGACAGGGGCACGAGTCGCCATGGATACCGCGTATCAACCAAGCTTCATTCGAAGGCCGCCGGGTCAGAGGGACCATCCAGCGCTTGTATTGAACGCGGATTATCGCCCGTTATCCTATCTCCCCTTGTCCCTGTGGCCCTGGCAGGAGGCGGTGAAGGCCGCGTTTCTCGACCGGGTCGACGTGATCGCGGAGTACGAAGAGGTGGTGCGCTCGCCCTCGATGGAGTTTCGCATCCCCTCCGTGGTGGTGTTGAAAGACTTTGTGCGCCCCGCACGGGTCGCCGCCTTCACCCGGTTCAACCTGTTTTTGCGCGACGAGTTCCAATGCCAATATTGCGGGGCCAAGGGGGATATGACCTTTGATCATGTGATCCCACGGGCGCGCGGGGGCAAGACAACCTGGGACAATGTGGTTGCGGCCTGTGGTCCGTGCAATCTGCGCAAGGGCTCGAAAACCCTCAAACAGGCGCGCATGTCCTTGCGCAAGCCACCCCACCAGCCCCGGCCCGAGCAATTGCAGAACACGGGCCGCAAGTTTCCCCCCAACTATCTGCATGACAGTTGGATGGACTATCTTTACTGGGATGCGGAATTGGACGCCTGAGCGAGACCAAGCGCCCAAAGCACAGCAAGGGCGAGCGAGAGCACACCGTTCCAGGCGGCCATGGACAGGCCTGCGAAGCTCCAGGCGATTTCGTCGCAGCGCACCACGGGGGCCGCGAGGATTTGGTCCAACAGTTCCGCCGCGCTGACCCCGCCGATGTCGGGTGCGGCACAGGTGGTGGGGCCCTCCCACCAGCCTTGCTCTACCCCTGCATGGAAGAACCCGATCGCCGAGGTGGAGAGTGCCGCCAAGAGCCCCAGGATCGCCAAGCCGCGCCATGGCGTAAACAGCAGGCCCAGGCCCGCAAGGGCGGCCACAAGATGGGGCCAGCGCTGCCAAAGGCACATCGGGCAGGGTGACAAACCGCCCAGATATTGCGAGCCGAGTGCCGCCAGCAGCAACGCAGCGGAGCCTAAGGCTGCCAAAAACCACGCGCGCGCCATCACCGCCTCCATGCTCACAAAAGCCTGATGGCTGCAAAGCCACCGAAGAGCAGCGCGAAAAACACCAGGGTCATCAGGCCAAAGCGTTTTTCGATGAAGGTGCGGATCGGTGGGCCGAACTTCCACAGCAATGCTGCGACCAGAAAAAAGCGCAGCCCGCGCGCCACGACGGACGAGACCATGAAGACGCCAAAGTCCAGGCCCGTCGCCCCCGAGGCGATGGTGATCACCTTATAGGGAAACGGCGTTATGCCCGCGAACAGCACCGCCCAAGGGCCGGTTTCATTGAAGTTTTGCGCGAACACGTCGAACTTGTCGGCTTTGCCGTAAAGCTCCAACACCGGCTGGCCGATCACCTCGAACAATTGCGCGCCGATATAGTACCCAGCCCCGCCGCCCAAAACGGAGGCGAGCGTGCAGACGCCCGCGATCAACCAGGCCCGGTGGGGGGCGGCCAGGATCATCGGGATCATCAAGATATCGGGGGGAATGGGAAAGACCGAGCTTTCCGCGAAGCTGACCAGAAACAACACCAACATGGCATAGCGCGTGTCTGCAAAAGACAGGGTCCAGTCATACAAGCGTCGGATCATAGGCCAGCCCAATTCAGATGTGCAGCGCCGTTCTAGCCGGGCGCAAGCGACGGTCAAGTCAATTGCCCTGGTGGGTAGGTTGGCACTATGGTCCCGGTAAGGCAGAGGGAAGGGCTCATCATGAAATGGCGCGGGCGCAGGCAGAGCGAGCATGTGGAAGATCGCAGGCGTGGCGGTGGGGCCGCGCGCTCTGGCGGGATCGGCGGGCTGGGTCTGATCCTGGTGTTGGTGCTGGGCTATTTTCTGGGCATCGATGTCACCCCGTTTGTCAGCGGCGGCGGCGGTGGCCCCTCCGGCGGCTCGGCCCAAATCACGGCCGAGGATGAGGAGGCCGCGGCCTTCGTGCGCGTGACCTTGGCGGATACCGAAACGGTCTGGTCTGAGGTGTTTCAGACGCAGTTGAACCGCAGCTATCAGCCCGCCACATTGGTGCTGTTTTCCGGCGTGACCCAAAGCCCCTGTGGTGGGGCCTCCGGTGCGACGGGGCCGTTTTACTGCCCGGCGGACCGCAAAGCCTATCTCGACACGGCGTTTT
>JBCBNR010000104.1:0-8729 GCA_039821665.1 Pseudomonadota bacterium | reverse complement strand
GTGCTGGCCGAACTGCTGGTCAAAGCGGGATGTGTCGTGCGCCTGGTCACGCCTGCGGCCCGGGTGTCCGATTGGACTGTGAACACACTGGAACAGGCGACCATTCACCGCCGCCTGGCCGAACTTGGGGTCGAGATAGTGCTCAACCGCGGCGTGGTGGAGGTGGGCGCGGACCATGTGGTGACCAATTGCGTCTTTACCGATCAGCGGTGGCGCGAGGAAACAGAGGCCCTGGTCATGGTCGCGTCTCGCACGCCCAATGATGGGGTGTATCGGCAGCTGCTGGACCGCGCAGACGCGTGGGCGGATGCAGGGGTCCGCTCGGTCAAGCTGATCGGGGATGCCCAAGCGCCTGCGCCGATTGCCTGGGCCACCTATGCGGGGCACAATTATGCGCGGCTGGTGGATGAGGCGCCATTGGGCGACGCGCTGCCCTTCCGGCGCGAGGTGACGGCGCTCGCCTGCCCATGACGTCAGCGGTTGGGTTGCATCAAATCACCAAACAGTTCGGGACGTTCACCGCGCTCAGCGATGTGTCGTTCGAGATTGCTGACAACGAGTTTTTCACCCTTCTCGGCCCCTCAGGCTGCGGCAAAACCACGTTGCTGCGCATGATTGCAGGGTTCGAGGCGGCAAGCGCGGGCCGCATCGATCTTTACGGCACGCCCATTGGCGCGCTGCCGCCCGACAAGCGCCCGGTCAACACGGTGTTCCAGAACTACGCGCTCTTTCCCCATATGGATGTCGCACAAAACATCGGCTTTGGTCTGAGCATGCTCGGGTGGGCCAAGGCCGATGTCACAGCGCGGGTGGCTCAGATGCTGGGTATGGTCCAGTTGGAGGCCTTTGCCCACCGCAAGCCCCATGCCCTGTCGGGCGGGCAACAACAGCGCGTGGCCCTTGCCCGCGCCATGGCACCGCGCCCCAAGGTGCTGCTGTTGGACGAGCCGCTATCGGCCCTCGATCTCAAACTGCGCCAGGGCATGCGGGCCGAACTCAAGCGGTTGCAGCGCGAGACGGGCATCACCTTTGTGTTCGTAACCCATGATCAAGAGGAAGCCTTGGCCATGTCCGACCGCATCGCTGTGATGTCCGCGGGCAAGGTCCAGCAGATCGGCACGCCGGAGGAGATTTACCAGGCCCCTGAAAACCGGTTCGTCGCGGACTTTATCGGCGAGACCAATCTGATCCCGGCCACCGTTTCGGGCAATGAGGCTGGGCTGGTCTGTCAGATGTCGGGCGGGACATCGGTCCATGCGATGGCCACCGGCACGCCGCCCGTGGGCGCGCAAGGGATGCTGTCGATCCGCCCCGAGGCGCTGCAACTTGGCCGCAAACCTTCGGGCGGGGACCAGTTGGAGGGGACCTTGCAAGGGCTGACCTATCTGGGCACGGACACGCAGTTTGAGGTTGCCCTGGCGACCGGCCAATCCGTGCAAGTCCGCCAACAAAACACAGCGCCCAGCGGGCAGATGCCCGCCCCGGGCGATCCGGTGTTTGTGTCCATAACCCCGGGCACGGCCCGGTTCTTGGTGACCTGATGGCCGCGGGGATTGGCAGCGGGCGCACGGTCTCGTCCACCTTCCAGCCACTGCGCACCTGGCTGTTGCTGCCGTCTTGGCTGATCATCGGGTTCTTTCTGGTCCTGCCGGTCCTGTTGATGCTGGTCTATTCGTTTCTGACCAAAGAGTTTCGGGGCGGCGTGATTTGGCAGCCCACACTGGCGGCCTATGACCAGTTTCTGTTTGATCGCGGCCTTTTTGGGGATGATCCGCCCAAGATCGAATGGACCTATATCACGATCTTTGCCCGCTCGATTGCCCAGGCGCTTGGGGCCACGCTTTTGTGCCTGCTCATCGGCTTTCCCACGGCGTTCTTCATTGCCACCCGGCCCGAGCGGACCAAGGCGATCTGGCTGCTTTTGATCACCACGCCCTATTGGGTGAACCTGTTGATCCGCACCGTGTCGTTGAAGTTTTTGATCCGCGAAAACGGCCCCTTGAACGAGGGGTTATTGGCCATCGGCGTCATCGCCGAGCCGCTGGCGCTGATCAACACCAATTTCGCGGTGCAACTGGGCCTCTTTTACAGCTATCTGCCGTTCATGGTCCTGCCCATCTATGCGGCCGTAGAACGCTATAACTTCGCTCTGTCCGAGGCGGCGAGCGATCTGTACGCGCCCAAATGGGTGATCCTGCGCCGCATCGTCATCCCTGTCGTGCGCCCGGGCATCATCGCGGGCTGTATCCTGGTCTTTGTGCCCTCGCTGGGGGCGTTCCTGGCCCCCGATTTGTTGGGTGGGGCCAAGACCTTCATGATCGGCTCGCTGATTGAAGAGCAGTTCAAGGGCAACGCGGGCAATTGGCCCTTTGGGGCGGCCGCATCGATTATCTTGCTCAGCCTCGTCTTGCTGGCGCTGTTGGTTTACGCGCGCACCCAAAAGGACACGAGGGCATGAGCGCGCGGCCCTTCAACTTGCGCCGCTATGCAGGCTTTTTCCCGCTCACCCTGCTGTGTTTGGTGATCCTTTATGCGCCTTTGCTGGTGGTCATGGTCTACAGTTTCAACGATGGCCGCTCGATCACCGTGTGGCAGGGCGTGTCGCTGCGGTGGTATGTGGACGTGTTCGCAGGACCGGAGGCCGAAAAGTTCAAGCTTGCGGCCTGGAACTCGCTGTCCATCGCGGTGATGGCCGCAGTGACAGCTACCATGATTGCCACCGCCGCGTCGCTTGCCATGGTTCGGGGTGGGGCGTTCCGGGGCAAATCCGCCTCGTTCGCGCTGATCTCGCTGCCCATCATGGTGCCCGAGATCGTCACCGCTGTTGCCACCTTGATTTTCTTTTCGGCCATCGGGTTCAAGCTGGGCACCTTGTCGATCTTGGTGGCCCATATCGTCTTTTGCATCCCCTTTGCCTATCTGCCGATTGCCGCCCGCCTGTCCGGCATCGAGGCCAGCTTCGAGGAAGCCGCCCAAGACCTTTATGCCAGCCGCTGGCAAACCTTTCGCCATGTGCTGATGCCCATCCTGTGGCCGGGGATCCTGTCGGGCTTTCTGCTGGCCTTTATCATTTCGCTCGATGATTTCATCATCACCAATTTCGTCAAAGGGGCAGGGGTCGAGACCTTGCCTACGGCGATTTTCGGATCCGTAAAACAGGGGATCAAGCCCAACATCATGGCGCTGTCCACCTTGCTTTTGCTGGTCTCGATCCTGCTGGTGACCCTGTCCTACATTTTGGGGCGCACTGGCCAACCCACCAAATCAGACTGATCAACAAGGAGAAGACGATGACCCTTAAAACCCTGCTCGGCGGCGCTGCACTGGCCGCCTTGGCCACCACTGCCAGTGCCGAAGGCAAGCTGTCGATTTACCACTGGTTCGAATACATCCCCGCCGAGCTGCTCGAAAAATTCGAGGCCGAGACAGGCATCGAGGTGACCATGGACACCTATGACAGCAACGAGGCGATGCTGGCGGCCCTCAAAGCGGGCAAGCTGGGATCTTACGATGTGGCCGTGCCGGGCGATTACATGGTCGAGATCATGATCGGCGAAGGCCTGCTTGACCAGGTGGCCGAGGGTGAGTTGGCCAATATCGGCAATGTGCAACCCCAGTGGATGGATGTCTCGTTCGATCCAGGTCGCAAACACTCGATCCCCTATCAGTGGGGCTCCACCAGCTTTTCGGTGAACCTGGATGCCTATAGCGGCGATATCAATTCGACGTCCGTGATCTTCGATCCACCCGAGGCGCTGAAGGGCAAGATCAATGTGCTCGACAGTCAGGGCGAGGTGATGGCGCTGGCCAGCTTGCATTTGGGCATCCCCCAATGCTCCACCGACCGCGCGCAGCTCAAAGCGCTCGACGAATTGCTGCAAAGCGCCAAGGAAAGCTGGGCCTCGTTCGGGTCGGACATCGCGAAGGATGTGCTCGTCTCCGGCGATGCGGCGGCGGGCATGATCTATAACGGTTTCTCGGCCAAAGCGCGCGAGGAAGGTGCGAACATCGAATATGTCTACCCCGATGAGGGCTATATCGTCTGGATGGACAATGTGGTGCTGCTCAAAGACGCGCCGAACCGGGAGAATGCGATCAAATTCATGGACTTTCTGTTGGAGCCTGAAAACATCGCCGCCGTGACAAACTATGCGCAATACGCCGCGGGGGTTGAGGGTGTTGGCACGTATCTAGACCCTGCGCTGGCGACCATGCCTGAAAACAACCCGCGTGAAGGGGCAGGTGCAGGTGTGTTCATCGCGGTTTGCGATGAGGCGACCCAGACCGTGTACGACCAGATCTGGACACGCCTGAAAAGCTGATGCTGCTTGGGCTTTATCAAATGACCTCTCCCGCTGGGGATCTCTCGGCGGGGGTGGGCGTTGTGAACCGGGCACTAGGTCGGGCTGCAGCCCAGGGCGTGGGCATGTTGGTCCTGCCCGAACTTGCAGTGCCGGGCTATGGCGCGTGCGTCAGCGGGGCAGCCCCCCAGGTCCAACACCAAGTGGCAGCACTTGCGGCACGGCATAAGGTGGCCCTGACCATTGGCCTGCCCGAACTTGCGGATGGCGTGGTCTATAACAGCGCCTATACGTTCGGCCCGGACGGCCAGGTTTTGGCGCGCCATCGCAAGATACAGCTGTTCGGACCGGACGAGGCGCGCGCCTTTGTGCCAGGCAATGCCTATTGCACGTTTCAGCATCAGGGCATCCGGTTCGGCCTTTTGATCTGCTATGACGTGGAGTTTCCCGAACATGTGCGTGCGCTTGCGCGTCTGGGGGCCCAGGTGATCCTGGTGCCCACTGCGAATATGATGCCTTTCGTAAACGTCAATCAAATCGCCGTGCCGGCGCGCGCGTTCGAGAACGGGGTGACGGTGGTCTACGCGAATTACTGCGGCACTGAGGGTGCGCTCAGCTATACCGGGCTCAGCGGCATTTTCGGGCCCGACGGATACCTGTTGGGCGGCAAAGGCCAGGGCGAGGGGTTGTGCGTGGCCGAATGCCCCAATGGCTGGTCCGAGCATGGCATCCCCACCTCCACCCAATTGAGCGATATCCGACGGATAGGAGAGCACCCGTGAGCCCCCTGAACCTCGCCGTGACGCAAATGACCTGCAGCTGGGATCGGCAGGCGAACATCGCCCAGGCCGAGGCGCTGGTGCGCGAGGCCGCCGCACAAGGCGCGCACCTGGTGCTGCTGCAAGAGCTGTTCGAGACACCGTATTTCTGTTCGGAACAGAACGCAGCCCATTTAGACCTGGCGCTGCCCTTCGAAAACCACCCCCTGATCGCCCATTTCGCGGGCCTTGCGCGAGAGCTGGGCTTGGTCTTGCCCATCAGCTTTTTCGAACGCACCGCGCGGCAGTTTTTCAACTCGGTCGCGGTGATTGATGCGACCGGCGAGGTGCTGGGGGTGTACCGCAAAACCCATATCCCCGACGGCCCCGGTTATCAGGAGAAGTTTTACTTCACCCCCGGCGACACCGGCTTTCGGGTGTGGGACACGGCCATAGGGCGCATTGGGGTGGGCATCTGCTGGGATCAATGGTTCCCCGAGGCCGCGCGGGCCATGTCCGTCATGGGCGCGGATATCCTGCTTTACCCCACCGCAATCGGGTCCGAGCCGCAAGACCCCAGCCTTAACTCCAAACCCCATTGGCAACGCACCATGCAAGGCCATGCAGCCGCCAATATGGCGGTGGTCATGGCCAGCAACCGTGTGGGCACCGAGGAGGTGGGCGCGCCCCTGACCTTCTATGGTGGCAGCTTTATCGCCGATGGCACGGGCGCGCTGTTGGCTGAGATGGGGGACCAAACGGGCAGCGCCCTTGCCTCGGTGGACTTGGAGGCGCTGCGCCGGGACCGGGCCGCTTGGGGTGTGTTTCGCGACCGCAGGCCCGAGATCTATAAACTGTCTGCCGAGGCGGGCTGACGGGCCGCAATATGCCCCGCCAGGGCTTTTGCATCCACAAACACCCCCCAGATGAAGGACGAGCCGCGCATGGTCAGCCAAGGCAGGCCCAGAAAATAGACGCCAGGGGCCGCACCCACCCCCTCTCGGTGCTTGGGCGCGCCGGTCTGGTCGAACGTATCCACCTGCAACCAGCCGAAATCTTGGGCATAACCCGTGGCCCAGACCACGGTGGTGATGCCGCGTGCGGCAAGATCAAGCTGAAGGATCGGGTCTGTCATGCACTGCGGGTCGGGGCCGATGACCTTGGCCTCGGGCTCCGGCGGCAGGTCCAGCCCGTTGGCCGCGATGTAATCATCGACCTCCGCCAGCAGGCCCAGGTGGTTGTCGTCGCCGTCTTCCACGTTCCGGCGCAAATCTGGCTGGATGCTCAGCACACCGCCCGCATAGGTGCCCGCCATGCCCAAAAGCGTCATGCCGCGCGCCGCGAACTCGCGGAAATCGACCGTGTGGCCGCCACGGGCGCCGCTGACCGAGATGGTCACATGGGCGCGACCTGCGGGTGGCGTTTTCATCTGCCATTTGCCCAAGACCCCCAGCCAATGACAGTAATCATGGCCACGATAGGCGCGTGGCGGGCGCTCGTGCGGGCCGATGCTCAGATACACCTCTCGGCCTGAGCGTAGCAATTCATCCGCGATCTGCGCCCCCGATGAGCCTGCGCCGACCACCAGAACCGCGCCCGGATCCAATTGATCGGGTGCGCGGTATTGCTGGGAATGAAGCTGGCGCACCGGCGCCTCTGCCGGGATCACAGGTGGGATCAGGGGCACCTGAAAGGCGCCCGTGGCGACCACGATGTTGTCGGTGGCGATGGTCCCTTGGGACGTCTCGACCACATAGCCTGCCCCGTTTGGCACGGCGCGATGCACCTCCACCCCCGTTTTGACGGGCAGATCAAAGTCGCGCGCATAGGCTTGCAGGTAATCCGCCACGCTTTGTTTGGGCGCAAAGCCATCGGGTGCGGTGTCGTCGAACTCTTTGTCCGGAAAGCGGTCGTGCCACGCGGGGCCATTGGCCACCAGCGCATCCCAACGAAAGCTGCGCCACGCCTCGGCGATGCGCTTTTTCTCCAGTACCACATGGGGGATGCCCGCAAGGCTCAGGTGGCGACTCATGGCAAGCCCCGCTTGGCCGCCCCCCACCACAACGGTGTTTACCTTTTTGTCCATGACCGCATGCTCCGTCTCGCAACACGCGAAAGCCTATGCCTTGCGCACGCACTTGCCTATGTCAAAAACATCGCACCCCGGGGTGTGGCCCCCCTTGCGACCAGCATAGGGCACCAACCATGTCGCATTCAGAGCAGTCGATGGTCAAAACGACCGATAAACAGACATGGACGCAGCGTTGCGGGGCCCGAGGCAATGCTTGGCTTGAGGCCATGGCTTGGACGCGGAACAGTCACAGGTGCGCGAATCGCGCGCACACGCTGGGCACTGAGGGAGGGGACCATGAAAGACGCAATTGACGAGCTGGGCGAAACGGTCGCCACCCCGTTCGAACGGGCCCACGCGATGCCACCGTCCGTATATACCTCGTCCCAGTTCCTGAAGGCAGAGCTGGACCACATCTTTGCCAAGGATTGGTTCTGCGTTGGCCGCGCCTCGGCCCGCGGCGCGCCGGGGGATTACACAACGCTTGATCTGGCGGGCGAGCCGATCTTGGTGTTGCGCGATGGCGAGGGGCATTTGCGCGCGATGTCGAATGTCTGCCGCCATCGCATGTCCACCCTGCTCGAAGGGCGGGGCAATGCGCGCAGCATCGTGTGTCCCTATCATGCGTGGACCTACAACCTGGATGGCAGTTTGCGCGGCGCACCGGCCATGACGCTGAACGAGGCGTTTTGCAAATCCGACACCACCCTGCCCAGCATCCGCTGCGAGGAGTGGTTGGGCTGGGTGTTTGTGACCCTCAACCAAAGCGCCCCGGCTGTGGCCACCCAGCTGGCCTCGCTACAGGCGATGGTCGCGGATTACAACATGCAGGCCTATACCGAGACCTTCTCGGAGACCCATATCTGGGACACGAACTGGAAGGTTTTGGCCGAGAATTTCATGGAAAGCTACCATCTGCCCGTGTGCCATGCGGCCACTGTTGGTGGGTTGTCGCGGTTGGAAGATATGGTCTGCCCGCCGGGCGAGCCTGCCTTTAACTACCACACCATCTTGAAAGATGAGAGCCTGGCGATTGCCATGGCCCATCCCACGAACAACACAAGGATGGAGGGGGAGCGTCGGCGCACCACCTATCTGCTCGCGGTTTATCCAAGCCTGATGATCACCCTGACCCCGGGCTATTTCTGGTATCTCTCCTTGCACCCCAATGGCCCGAACCAGGTGCGGATCCTCTTTGGGGGGGGCATGTCGGATGACTTTAAGGATGATGCAGAGGCGCCTGCGCAGCTTGCCGAACTCAAGGGGCTTTTGGACCGGGTAAACGCCGAAGACAGGGGCTGCACCGAGAAGGTGTACAAGGGTCTTTGTTCCACCAGCGCAACGCCGGGGCCGCTGTCCCATCTGGAGCGGCCGAATTACGATTTCGCACAATACATCTATGGGCGGGTGCGCGCAGGCGCGGATCTGGGGGGCTAGACCATGGCCCATCGCCGCATTCGCAAGTTCAACACCCGCGAGACCTACCCCGAGCAGAACCTTGACAATGACCTGTGCCAGGCGGTCGTCACCGAAGGTGGCTTGACCGTCTATCTGCGCGGGCAATGCCCCCAAAATCTGGACGACGCCAGGAACATCGAC
>JBCBNR010000103.1:0-8734 GCA_039821665.1 Pseudomonadota bacterium | reverse complement strand
TGGTAATAGGCGCGGGCGCGGTCCAAAAACTCCCCCCGGCTCATGATCATGTCGCCTGCGTCCAAATAGATGGCCGCCACCCTAAGGGTATCGCTGTCAGGCTCGTAGCTGAAGAACAAGGCGCGCGTGATCAACGCGCCACCTTCAAACAATTCACACCGGTCGAGAAATTTGCCGAAGGGGCCAGGGGCCTGGAACTCGGCAAAAAACTCGTCGAGATAGGTCAGGGTGTCTTCGCGGGCCTGGTCCATATGCCGGGAAAGTTAGGTCATCGGTGGCCCGGAGCAACCGCGCCTAGAACTCCACCTTCGTGGCCACCCCCTGCGCGATGGCAAGGTCAACCACCTTGGCGGCCACGGCCAGGTCTTGCAGGCCAACACCGGTGCCATCAAAGAGCGTGATCTCGGCATCCGATTGGCGGCCGGGATGGTCGCCATTGATCACCTTGCCGATCTCGGTAATGTCAGTCTCTTTGATCAGACCGGCGGCAACCGCGTGCTGCGCCTCGCCGATGGTGGTGGACTGGGGGATCTCGTCGGTGAACACCGTCGCGCGGCTCAGAAGGGTCGCTTCAATCTCTTGCTTGCCTTTGGTGTCCGTGCCCATGGCGGCGATATGGGTGCCCGGTGCCACATGTGCATCCATCAAGGAGGGTGAAAAGGAGGACGTGATCGAAATGATCGCATCCGCCTCGGCCCCAAGCTGATCTAGCTCCACCGCCTCGAATGGCAGGCCAATGTCGTTTGCCGTATCCTCCAAGCGGTTCAGCATTTCGGGGTGATAGTTCCAGCCGATGACCTTCTCAAAATTCCGTTGCTCGGCGGCGGCGCGCATTTGGAAAGCGGATTGATGGCCAGCGCCAATCATCCCCAGCACTTTGGCATCCTTGCGCGCCAGATGCTGGATCGACACGGCGGAGGCGGCAGCGGTGCGCAAGGCCGTCAACAGATTGCCCCCGACGACGGCATTGCATTGGCCTGTGTCGGGATCGAACAAAAACACGGTTGATTGGTGGTTGGTCAGGCCCTTCGCAGCATTGCCCGGCCAATACCCACCGGATTTGAGGCCCAGCGCCTTGCCGTCTTTGTCGAAGCCCGACTTGAACCCATAAAGCGCGTCCGCATAACCGATATCCTCACGGATGACCGGGAAGTTATAGGCCGACTGGCGCGACATGGAGGCAAAGATATCCTCGATCGCGCGATAGGCTTCGGGGCGGCCCATCAGGGCAGAAATTGCGGATTCTGGGACGATGTGCATCTGGGATCTCTCAACACTGGTGGGGCGCGGCCCCCGCATATCTGGGGCCGCGCCGCTTTGGATCAGTAGGCCTTGCCGCGAGCAGAGACGGGCCAGAGGGTTTCGACCTTGCCGCCGCGCACACCCACATACCAGTCATGGACATTGCAGGTGGGGTCGCAATGGCCGGGCACCAGGCGCAGCTTGTCATTGACCTTCAGCACGCCGTCCGGGTCCATGATCACCCCATGCTCGTCCGAGCATTTGACGTAAGAGACGTCATCGCGCCCGAAGATCACCGGCAAGCCGCTGTCCACGGACTGGGCCTTCAGGCCCGCATCGCAGATCGCCTTGTCGGCCTTGGCATGGCTCATCACTGAGGTGAGGATGAAGAGCGCGTTTTCCCACTCGCCCTGGTCGATCCGGTTGCCGTCTTTGTCGAGGATACGGCCGTAATCCGCGTCCATGAACGCGTACGACCCGCATTGCAGCTCGTTATAGACGCCCGAATTGCCCTCGAAGTAATAGGACCCTGTGCCGCCGCCGCCGACAATGTCACAGTCCAGCCCCTCGGCCTTCAGTGTATCGACCGCGTCTTTGACCATGGCAACCGCGATGTCGATCTTGGCCTTGCGCTCGTTGTAGTCGTCCATGTGCTGCATGGCCCCTTGATAGGCTTGCAGACCAGCAAACTTCAGACCGTCAGCGGCGTCGATGGCCTTGGCAATCTCCACCACAGCCGGCGTTGTGGTCACACCGCAACGGCCCGCGCCGCAATCGATCTCCACCAAGCACTCGATCGTTGTGCCGTGCTTTGTCGCCCCGGCTGAAAGGTCCGCCACATTGGCCACATCGTCCACGCAGCAAATCGCGCGGGCGCCCAGTTTTGGGATGTGCGCAAGACGGTCGATCTTGGCCGGGTCGCGCACTTGGTTCGAGACCAGCACGTCCTTGATGCCACCGCGCGCGAACACCTCGGCCTCGGACACTTTTTGGCAGCAGACCCCGACGGAGCCGCCCAAACGCTCTTGCAGTAGGGCGACATCAACGGATTTGTGCATCTTGCCGTGGACCCGATGGCGCACGCCCATTTCCTTGGCGAAATTACCCATCTTGGTGATGTTACGCTCCAGCGCATCCAGATCCAGCACCAGGCAGGGGGTTTGAATTTCGCTCTCATCCATGCCCGGCAGGGCAGGCACGTCATAGCCGACTTCCAGTTCTTTGATGTTCACAGGCGCGTTCATCGTATCATCCTCCGGGGTTTGCGTTCAGATCCAGGGCAGCGTGTCGAGATCGACATTGCCACCCGTCACAACGACGCCCACGCGCTTGCCCGCGAAGACGTCAGGGTTTTTCAAAATCACCGCCAAGGGCACCGCGCAACTTGGCTCGATCACCTGCTTGAGGCGTTTCCAGCTCAGCTTCATCGCGTCGATGATCTCTTGCTCGGACGCGGTCAGAATGTCGGTCACATGGTTGCTGACGAAATGCCAGGTGAGATCCTTCAGGGGCACCTTCAGCCCATCGGCAATCGTGTTGGGCGCGTCATCCGCGATGATATGCCCTGCTTTGAACGAGCGCATGGCGTCATCCGCCTGCTCGGGCTCGGCGGCGATAATCTGCACATGGGGGGCCAGATGGCTGAGCGTCAGACACGTGCCCGAGATCATGCCACCGCCCCCAATGGGCGCGACAACGATATCGAGATCCTTCACCTGCTCCATAAACTCTTTGGAACAGGTGCCCTGGCCCGCGATCACACGGGGATCGTTATAGGGATGGATGAAATCTGCCCCCGTCTCCTCTTGAACTTTGGCGAAGGTTTCCTCCCGCGAGGTAGTGGACGGCTCGCATTCGGTGATCTTGCCGCCATAGGCAATCACCGCGTCTTTCTTGGCTTGGGGGGCAGTGTGGGGCATGACCACGTTACAGGGGATGCCCCGGCGGCCTGCAGCATAGGACAAACACAGCGCGTGGTTGCCCGAAGAGTGTGTGGCCACGCCGCGCTTGGCCTTTTCATCCGACAGACCAAAGACCGCGTTACACGCCCCGCGCACCTTAAAGGCACCGGGGGGCTGCAGGTTCTCGCATTTGAAGAACAAGGAGGCACCTGTTTGCGCATCCAGCGCGTCATTGGTGAACACTTCTGTGCGCCGGATATGCGGTGCAATGCGCTCATGTGCGGCTTCTACTTCCGCAAAGGTGGGGATGACCGGGGGCGTCATGTCGTTCATTACGCTGCATCCTTGTGCGAAGCGGCCTTGGCGCCGCGATATACGTTTTGCGCGGCGGCCACGCCTGCCCCCATGGGGATGTCCAGGCCCAGATCCGCCATGACCATCTCGACCGTTGCAATACCAGATAGGGCGAGAGTTTCCGATAGTAAACCCAAGTGGCCGATGCGAAAGACTTTTCCAGCCACATCGCCCAAGCCCACGCCAAAAGCGACCTCGTACCGCTCGGCCGCGTGGCTGACGATCAGGCCCGCATCAAAGCCTTTGGGCGTACAAATCGCAGTCACCGTGTCCGAGTAGACGCCCGCGTGCTGCGCGCAAAGCGGCATCTGCCACGCCTTCGCGGCGGCACGCACGCCCGAGGCGATGTGGTGGTGCCGGGCAAAGACCTGCTCCAACCCCTCGTCCAGCAGCATGTCGCAGGCGGTCTTGAGACCGTTCAACATGCCCACAGACGGTGTGTAAGGATAGGCAGAGTTCGCGTATCCTTTGGCCATGTCGCGCACATCAAAGAACGTGCGGTGAAGACCGGCCCCGTCGACCGCAGCCATCGCCTTTGGGCTGAAGCCTACGATGGCAAGGCCAGCAGGCAGCATAAAGCCTTTCTGACTGCCGGTCACAGCCATATCCACACCCCAGGCGTCGAACTGAAAATCCATGGACCCGATGGACGACACGCCGTCCACCAGCAACAACGCTGGATGACCCGTGGTATCCAGCGCCGCGCGCACCGCAGCGATATCGGACCGCACCCCGGTGGCCGTCTCGTTATGCGTGGCCAACACGGCCTTGATCCTATGGCCCGTATCCGCGGCCAGGATCTCTTGGTACTTGGCCGCGTCCAACCCTTCGCCCCACACCATCTCGACCACGGTCACATCCAGCCCGTGGCGTTGGCACATGTCGATCCATTTGTGTGAAAACATGCCGTTGCGCGCCGCCAAGACGCCGTCGCCGGGGCTAAGCGTGTTGGTGATCGCCGTCTCCCAGCCGCCGGTGCCGGTGGAGGGGAAGATAAACACCTCCGCCACGTTCGATTTCATCACCGCTTGGACGCCCGCGCGCGCGGGATGCAAGATCTCACCGAACAGCTTGGAGCGGTGGTCCACCGTGGGCATGTCGCAGGCTTTGCGCAAGCTCTCGGGGATGTTGGTGGGGCCGGGAATGAAAACGGGGTTTTGGATGTTCACGGGCGGGTCCTCCTAGATTTTGGGGCCTTCTAGGCGCCGCGTGCACGGCCTGCAACTTTTTTGAAATCGTTTTTCATATCTGCCGCTTCCCTAAAATATGTTTGTTGTCAGACGGTTATATTTTTCATATTGTGAAATCTACTTTCAAACCGTGGATGCGATGACAGAGATTGACCGCAGATCAAGGGGCCGCCCGCGCGATTGGGATGACAAATCGGCCCAAAACACGATCAAATCCCTTGATCGTGCGATGGAGGTGTTGACCCGCCTGTCCGAGCTTGAGGGCGCGACCCTGTCTGCGCTTGCGGGCGATCTTGCCCAGGCGCCTGCGTCTGTCTACCGGGTGCTGGTCACGCTGGAGGGGCGCGGCATCGTACAATTCGATGCAGGGCCGCAAACGTGGCATATCGGCCCCACCGCGTTTCTGATCGGCGCGCGGTTCCTGCGCCGCACCAGCCTGGTGGAGCGGGCGCGCCCGGTGCTGCGCGCGCTGATGGAGGCGACCGGAGAAACCGCCAATCTGGGAGTGGAGACGGACGGCCAAGTGCTTTTTGTCAGTCAGGTCGAGACCCATGCCAGCATCCGCGCGTTCTTTCCGCCGGGCACCATGTCGCCCATGCATGCCTCGGGCATCGGCAAGGCGTTGCTGGCGCAAAAGCCGCCTCAAGAGGTGGCCCGGATCATCAAGCGCCATCCCTTGCAGGGCTTTACCCCACACACCTTAACCACACCCAAAGCGCTGGGCGCAGGGCTGCAAGAGATTGTCGCCCAGGGCTATGCCTTCGACCAGGAAGAGCGGACGGTGGGCATGCGCTGCATCGCGGCCCCGGTCTTTGATGTGACCGGCGAGGCGGTGGCGGGCCTCAGCGTCTCGGGCCCCGCGCAGCGTATTGCGGATGATCAGGTGACCCGGCTTGCCACACAAGTGATGGCCGCAGCGCGCAACCTTACCCGCGAACTGGGCGGGGCTTAGGGCGATATGGGTATTGGACCAATTGGCAGTGCGCGCCGGTGTGTCAGCTGCGGCTTGTTTGGTGTAGGTGGATGGGCACCATGACGCAGGAAGTCCAAGATCCCCACCGCACAGCACCTGTGCGCGAAAAAAACCTGGAGCTTGCGATTGGCCACGCGCTCAAGCGATTTCGGATGCAAAAATCCTTTACCCTGGCGGACCTGGCCGAGCAAAGCGGCCTGTCCATCGCCATGGTCTCCAAGATCGAGAATGGCCAAACCTCCCCCTCGCTGGCCAGTTTGCACGGTTTGGCCAACGCTCTGAGCATTCCGTTGACCGCCTTCTTTCGCGAATTTGAAGAGACACGCGAAGTGGTCCACACCCCCGCCGGTGCGGGCCAGATGCGCAAAGACGGGGGCACGCGCGGGCGGTCCGGGTACAGCTTGCTGGGGCATCTTGGGGCCAACACCAGCGGCGTGACGGTCGAGCCCTATTTGATCACCTTGACCGAAGACAATCGCCACTTCCCACCGTTTCAGCACGAGGGGATCGAAACCATCTATATGCTCGAAGGCGAGGTGATCTACAGCCATGGAGAGCGGACGTTCCATCTGCGCCCCGGCGATACCTTGTTTTTCGACGCGGACGCCCCCCATGGACCGCTGGAAGTGCCAAAGCTGCCGGCGCGCTACGTCTCGGTCATCGCATATCCGCTGCGCGGGGGCTAGAAACCACGCAAGATGGATTTACTGAGAAGAAAAATATTCTACCTAGGTTAGGATCATGCTTAAGATTTGAGTCGGATCAAGCGAGGCTGGTTATGTGTGGGATTGTCGGGCTGTTTTGCAAAACGCCAAAGCTGAGGGAAGACCTGGGCGCGCATCTCAGTGAGATGTTGGTGATCATGTCTGATCGCGGCCCCGACAGCGCGGGCATTGCGGTCTATGATCCACCGGTGCCGGGGGTGGCAAAGCTGACCGTGCAGTCAGAGCATGGCTTTGACGGTTTGGTCGCTGGGCTGTCGGCCAAGCTGGGCATGGCGCCCGAGGTCGCGATCAAATCCACCCATGCGGTGATTGCCCTGCCTGAGGGCCAGCAAACCACGGCGCGCACCTGGCTGCGAGATCAGGGCTACCGGGTGATGAGCGCGGGCGAGCGGATCGAGATTTATAAAGAGGTGGGCTTGCCCGGCGATGTGGCTGCGCGGTTCGATATCCCCTCACGCGGCGGCAGTCACGGTATCGGCCACACCCGCATGGCGACAGAAAGCGCTGTGACGACCCAAGGGGCGCATCCCTTTTCCACCGGACCTGACCAGTGCCTTGTGCACAATGGCTCGCTGTCCAACCACAACAGCCTGCGGCGCAAGCTTGCGCGCGAGGGTGTGCAGGTCGAGACTGAGAATGACACAGAAGTGGCCGCCGCGTACCTCACCTGGCGCATGGGCCAAGGGGCCAGCTTGGGCGAGGCTTTGGAGGCGGGGATCAAGGATCTCGACGGGTTCTATACCTTTGTCGTGGGCACCGCTGATGGCTTTGGCGTGCTGCGCGACCCCATCGCTTGCAAACCGGCGGTCCTGGCCGAAACCGGCGATTACGTCGCGTTCGGCTCGGAATACCGCGCACTGGTGAACCTGCCGGGGATCGAGACCGCCCGAGTGTGGGAGCCTGAGCCAGCCCAAGTCTATTTCTGGAGCCACTGATGCAAACAGTTGATCTGAGCGCCACCACCTTGCGAGAGCTGAACAAAGCCCTGCAAGCCCAGTCAGAGCAGACGAACCAAACCGCGTGGGAGGTGCTGAACCCGCGCGGGGCCCATGCCATCGCCGTGGGTCTTGATGCGCCGATCGAGGTGACGGTCAAAGGGTCCACCGGGTACTATCTGGGCGGCATGAACAAACAGGCGGCGATCACCGTTGCAGGCTCTGCCGGGCCGGGCGTGGCCGAAAATATGATGTCCGGGACCGTTGTGATCGAAGGCGATGCCTCGCAATACGCGGGCGCCACGGGCCATGGGGGGCTGCTGGTGATCAAAGGCAATGCGGCCTCGCGCTGCGGGATATCCATGAAGGGGATCGACATCGTGGTGCACGGCAATGTGGGCCATATGAGCGCGTTCATGGCCCAAGCGGGCCGCTTGGTCGTTTGCGGTGATGCGGGCGAGGCGCTGGGCGACTCGATCTACGAGGCGGAGCTTTATGTGGCCGGCGACGTCACCTCGTTGGGTGCGGATTGCGAGGAAAAGCCGATGGAGGCCGCGCATCTCGCGGCCCTGTCCGAGCTGTTGCACGCAGCGGGCGCCGGGGCGGACCCGGCCAGCTTTCGCCGCTACGGGTCTGCCCGCAAGCTTTACCATTTCGACATCGACAATATCGGAGCTTACTGATGGCCGGTCCCCGCACGCTGCCCCGCCATTCCGCCACTTTCACGCCCGAGGTCAATGCCGAGATCCGGCGCGCGGCCGCCACGGGCATCTATGACATACGCGGCGGCGGGGCCAAGCGCCGCCTGCCCCATTTCGGCGACCTGCTGTTTTTGGGGGCGTCCATGTCGCGCTATCCGCTGGAAGGCTATCGCGAGCGGTGCGACACCAACGTGACCTTGGGCACGCGGCACGCGGAAAACCCCATTGAGCTGGACATCCCCATCACGATTGCGGGCATGAGTTTCGGCGCGCTTTCGGGCCCGGCCAAAGAGGCGTTGGGCCGGGGGGCCACGCTGGCGGGCACGTCGACCACAACAGGCGACGGTGGCATGACACCCGAAGAGCGGGGCCATTCCTCCAAGCTCGTCTACCAGTATCTGCCCTCGCGCTATGGCATGAACCCTGACGATTTGCGCAAGGCCGACGCAATCGAGGTCGTCGTGGGTCAAGGGGCCAAGCCCGGTGGGGGCGGCATGCTCTTGGGCCAAAAGATCGACGCGAGGGTGGCTGAGATGCGCACCCTGCCACCGGGCATCGACCAACGCTCGGCCTGTCGTCATCCCGACTGGACCGGCCCCGATGATCTGGAGATCAAGATCGGCGAGCTGCGCGAGATCACATCCTGGCGCGTGCCGATCTACATCAAGGTGGGGGGCGCGCGACCTTATTACGACACGGCCCTGTCGGTAAAG
>JBCBNR010000102.1:0-8750 GCA_039821665.1 Pseudomonadota bacterium | reverse complement strand
CACGCCCGATGGGTCGGAGGATCAGCAAGGTCAAATCTCTGCCAAGGCGGCCGCGCAGGCGGCGGCCAAGGTCTCGGACGGCAACCTCAAGCTCTACGACGAAAGCTATAACGGCTCATCGCCCGTCGGCGAAGCGGCACAAGCCTTCGCCGCGCAGATCGATGACGTCTTGATGGATCTGGTCAGCTATCCCGACAGCGCCGAAGACGATCCACAGCCTTTGAGCGAAGTGGAAGGCACCCCCCCGATCACGCCGAAAGATTTTTGGACCAGCACGGAGGACGGGCTCGAGATGCGCGCAGACCCGGTGCCCGAGCCGTTTGATGGGGACAATCCGTTCGGCCCAATCGGTCAGGATCATTTTGAGTTTGGCTAAGGCCCTCTTCCGCCTGGGGGCGGGCACCGCTCGCCCCTTCGATAAAATCGCGTAAATCGCACAGTTTGGGGCACGTCCCCCTTCTTTTTCAAACCCAGGTCAGGCTAGGCTGTTGCCACCCTAGACCGCTCATACGGATACAGGAGAGAGTTATGTTTATCGCACGCACCCTTACCGCCGCCACCCTCAGCCTTGGCGCTTTGATCGTGAGCGCCGAGACGGCCCAAGCCGCCTGCGGGGCCACCGTCAACGGCCGGGCCATGACTGCGCAGGAATGCAGCATTGGCCGCCAAGTCTATGGACAGGTTTTGCCAGGCACCTACACCATGGACGCCAAAGGCAACTGGTACCACCACGAGACGCGCAGCCGCGGCAACACCTATGCGGACGCCCGGCGCAACGCCAACCGCTCCAACAACTGCAACGGTCGCTCGGTCTTTGCACAAGGCTACGGCGGGTCGTGTAACGGCCAGCGCCGGTCTATCTTTGGCGTTGGGAACTGATCGCACCCAAGTGGTGACGGTTGAAGCATTACAAGGCGTGGCGCGGATCAAGCGACCACGCCTTTTGTGCACTGGTTGCCATAAACCGATGCTGCCTTTGGCCCGAACCAAAGTTGTGCGCCTGAGATGACGGGTACCCTCATCCTAATGACAGGGGTGATGTGCCTTGCCCTGCTGGTCATGACCCTCATTGACCGGCGCCGGTCCCGCCGTTCTGGGTGGTGGCCGAAAGTGACTGCCACCCGCATCTGCGCGGTCTTGGCTGTCTTTGCCGCCCTTGTTTTCAGTGGCACCCGGTCATCGGACTATGATCCAGGGTGGAGCGCCTTTGAAAGTGGACAGCTAAAAACGCGCTTCTTTCTGCGCGGCGTGCGTTCGGCGCCGCCCGGGATAACTTTGGCCGCGTTTGATGCGCGCGCCATGCATGCGCTGGGCTGCACCGATGCGCCCATTCGGGCTGCGTCTTGCGAGCGTAAATCAGACTGGACCGCCCCCAACACACGCGCCATTGCCGATGCGGTGCGCACGGCCCACGCAAGCGGCGCGCGCGCGGTCATCGTGGCGACGCCGACCCGCTTTCGTCCAAACGGCCAGCGGCCCGCACCCCTCGGGAAGACCGAGCAAATACGCCAATCCGCAGGCCGTGAGACCACGATCATCATGACCCCAAGGCTGCGTCAGCAGGTAACTGCCTCCCAGGACATTTATGGGCGGGTGTACAATCCGTACACCAATACCATTCCCGGGTTCAGCATGAGCGCGCTGTTAGAGCCCGACAAATCCCTGCGCCAGGCGCGACTGGTTCCCAACCTGTTGAAAGAGACGCCCTTGCCCGCCTCTGTGCGCTATATCGCGCAAACGGCTGTTCTGGTGGGCTGGCGGGTGGAGGTCTACGAGGCGGGAGCCCTGGTTTTGCAAGGCCTACCCGGACGCGACGGGCCACGTTACGGCCCCCGTTACGACCCGCAAATCGGCACCTACCCGCAGTTGACCTCCAACACGTTTGGCGCTGCCCGCAGCTATGACAAAAAAGCGCTGTCGTTCGCGATCAGCAGCTATGGGCCCCATGGCACCTTTCCAACGGTCTCCGTCCTGGATCTGGCCCAAACCGATCTGAGGGGGGAGGTGGTGATCCTGGTCCAAACCTCTTTTGCATTGGGCGAACGCCAAGAGGAATACTTTGGTTTTGATGGAAATCGCTATCGCGCAGATTTCGGGTACTGGTTGCCGGGGGGTGAGTTTCTCGCCACTGTCGCCGCAAATGTCGTACATGGGGACTATCTGAGACGGGACACGCTGACCCATGCGATAGACTATCTGCTGGCCATTGCGCTGGGTCTGTTAGTGGTCTGGGCGTTGTCGTTGCGGCGGCTTTGGGTGGGCCTTGGCCTGGTTGTCCTTAGCCCCGTTGTGGTGCTCGCCGTGCTGCAATTGGGGTTCCAATTGAACCTTTGGCTCGACGCCACGACGCAGTTTCAAACCGGCGCGACGGCTTTAATCTTGGCAACCCTCACCAGGATCGTCGTGCGCCTGCGCCAGGGTCGCAATCTGGCGCAGTATCACTCTCCTTTGCTGGCCGATGCGCTGTCGGGGCAGGGTCGCCCCGATTTTGACGAGCGGCAGCAAATGGCAGCGGCGCTCTTTGTCGATGCCGCCTCGTTTACCGAGCGTTGCGCGCGCATCGGGCCAGAGGCGTCGGTACGCTTTTTGCGGCGTTTCCATGGGGCGGTTGAAAAGGCGGCGTTGGCCAATGGCGGGGTGGTCGAGCAATTTGCGGGCGACGGGGCGATGATCATCTTTGGCCTGCCCGAGGAAAGCCCCAAGGATGCTGCCAACGCAATCGCCTGTGCACAGGATTTGGTCACCGCCATGCGCACGGTCAGCGCGGGCCTTGTGCGCGAGGGTGAATCGCCGCTGTCAATCCGCATCGGGGCCCATTATGGCCCTGTGGTTGCGGCTGTTTTGGGGGGCGAGGCGCAGCGCCATGTCAGCGTCACCGGCGACGTTGTGAACGCAGCCAGCCGTTTGCAAGCGGTGGCCAAAAAGGTGCAAGCCACAATCATCATCTCGGACGCGCTGATGCGCGCGGCGACCCCCACCCAGGCTGAGCTCTTTCGCAACGTGGGCCTCTACACCCTGCGCGGTCAGACCGACCCGTTGGAGCTGTGGGGGGTCTGATCCAACCAGTTTGCTCTCGCGATGTTCCAGGCGTTTTCATCCTCCGATGATCGGCTAAACTGGCGGGGTGAGATATGCGCGCACCCCTCCCGCCGGTCTGCTGACCGATTTGAACGCCGAGGTCGCCTCGGCCCTCAAAGCGCTGGGCAAGACGCAGGTTCTGCGGCCCAACCAAGACTTGTTCTACGAAGGCGATCCGCCCACGACGGTTTTTCTGCCGCTGTCAGGGCATCTCAAAGCGACCCGTCTGTCGGAGGAGGGGGAGGCGCGCATCGTTGCCGTCTTTCGCCCCGGCGCGCTGTTGGGGGAAATGGCCCCGTTGGAGGGCAAGGCCCGATCCGCCACCGTCACCGCAATCAAAGCGGTGGAGCTGTTGTCCTGGCCTGCGGATGTCTTTTTCGACTTTGCCGACCGGGAGCCGTCTTTGTGGCGCCATATGGCGATGACCCTGTCACAGCGCCTGCGGGATCTCAATGCGCTGCACACTGCCCGGCATTTCTTGCCCTTCAAGGGCCAACTTGCGGTGGTCTTGCTCCAATTGGCCGAAGACCTTGGCACGCAAAGCCGCACAAGGGGCACTTGTATCGATCTGAAATTAACCCAGTCGGACCTGGCCGAGATGGTGGGTGCCACCCGCGAATATGTCAGCCGCGCGGTGCGCGATCTGATTGCCGAAGGCATTTTGGCCAAAGATGACGGGCGCTATGTGTTGTGCGCACCCCAACGCCTGGAACAGTTGGCCGAGGGGCTGAAACGGGTCAAAGACGGCTAGCGCGCTGCCCCGCGTCAGGCCATGGCCCGGCGCTGGATTTGGCGCTGGGTTTGGTGGCGGTGTGTAAAATTCGCCTCAAAACCGCCCCATACTGAGCAAGCTTTCTTCTCAAAAGGTCAGTTAAACGCTAGCCTTGACGGGTGTGTTGCCCCACCCACAGGCCCCATCAGCGCCGGAGATCCCGAGATGAAGCACTATTTTGCAACTGTGATTCTATGTTTGAGCGCACTCGGCGCTGGTGCTCAAGAGGTGCGCGCGCCAGCCGTTGTCGTCCCTCAGGCCGAGGCGGTGATGTCCGCGCAAGGCGACTTTCAACTGATGGCCTTCGACTATGGGGCGGGGGAGGCGTTTGTGGAAGGCGCGCCCTTGGTGCGCTTTGACTGCGCCTTGCCTCAGGCGTCCCTGGCGGCTGCTGAGTTCGAGCTTTCGGCCGCCCGCGCAGATACGACCTCAAAGACCGCCTTGCTGAGCCGGGGCGGCATTGGCCGCACCGAGGTGGCGATTGCGCGCGCCCGCCTGGGCGCAGCAGAGGCAGAAGTGCAGGGCGCGCTGGCTCTGGTCAAGCGCTGCACGATCCGAGCACCCTTTGCGGGCGTGGTGGTTGAGCATCTGGTCAACCCGTTCGAGACGGTCGAGGCCGCGCAGGACGTGATCCAAATCATTTCGAATGCCCAGGTGGAGGTGGACATGATCGCCCCCTCGGCCTGGCTTCGGTGGCTCAAACCCGGCGATCTGGGCATGCTCGCCTTGGAGGAGACGGGCGCGCGTTACCAGGTGCGCATCACCGAGCTAAGCCCGGTGGTGGACGCTGTCAGCCGGTCGATCAAGGTCAAGGCTGCGTTCCTAGAGCGACCCCAAAACGTGCGCCCCGGCATGTCCGGGGCCATCGAGATGGAGGCCCCGGGTGGCTGAACCCAACAGCACCAAAGGCGCCTCGGTCACCCCATTGCAAGGGGCCAAGGCCGGTCGCCCCCAAGACGCGAGCGCTGCCCTGACCGGGCCCGGGCAGACCGGCGCGCTGTTGCGGCTCTTGCAGCTGGAGGCGGATCTGCGGCGCTGTCCCAGCGCGTCTGAGCTGCTGTTTCATATGGTAAATGAAAGCCGCGCAGTGCTGGGCTATCGTCAGGCCTTCGTGTTGCGCAAAACCCGGTCTGGGTTTCGCATGAAAGCGATCAGCTCGGTCTCTGGGTTTGACCGCAATGCGCCGCTGACCCGCTGGGTCGAAGCTATGGTGCGCAACCTGGCCCGCGCGGGCAAAGCCGACGCGCAAATCCGCTTCGAGATGTCGGACTATGCCGAACCTGGGCGCGACGAGACCCAAGGCTATGCCTTTGTGCACATGGTTTGGGTGCCGCTGAAGACCCGAAAGGACAAAACTTTTGCGGGCCTGTTGCTTGTGCGCGAAAAGCCGTGGCCCGAGGAAAGCTTGCCACTCTCGGCCCGGGTGGCGGCAGCCTATGCCCATGGCTGGGAGGCGCTGGCAGGCAAACGTCTCGCCCGGGGCGGCATTCGCCTGCGCTGGATCGCAGTGCCCCTGGCGCTGGCCGCCCTGGTCGCGCTGACGTTTGTCAAAGTGCCGCTTACAGCGCTCGCCCCGGTGGAGGTGACAGGGCGCGACGCCTTTGTGGTGGCCGCTCCCTTGGAAGGGGTGGTGGACCGGATTACGGTGCAACCGAACTCGCCCGTGCGCGAAGGGGATCTGCTGATCCAGTTTGAGCAGACCGAGTTGCGCAATGCCTTCGACATCGCCGCTCGGGCCGTTTTGGTGGCCGATGCCCGGCTGAACCAATTGCAACAGGCCGCGTTCTCGGACCCCAGTGCCGCCCGCGATGTGGCCGAGGCCCAGGCC
The DNA here is from genome assembly GCA_039821665.1 of Pseudomonadota bacterium. Lineage (GTDB taxonomy): Bacteria > Pseudomonadota > Alphaproteobacteria > Rhodobacterales > Rhodobacteraceae > CANLSM01. Next base: position 3,072 of record JBCBNR010000102.1, on the reverse strand, counting down.
GAACTGGCCCTGGCCGAGGCGGAACGAGATCTCGCCAAGGACCGCCTGGACCGTGCGCAGGTGCGTGCAAGCCAAGGCGGCATCGCGGTCTTTGATGCGGCCCAGGATTGGACAGGCCGCCCCGTGGCTGTGGGAGAGCGGATCCTCAGCCTCGCAGACCCGAACGATGTGGAGTTTTCCATTGCCTTGCCGATCAGCGATAGCATCGTTTTGGAAGAAGGAACGCGGGTCAAAGTGTTCTTGGATCGTGACCCCCTGATCCCCATCCATGCCACGCTTGCCCGTGGCAGCTACCGCGCCTCGCCCCAGGAAGATGGCAGCCTTGCGTTCAATCTCGTGGCCCAGGCAGACGCGACGACACAGGCCAATCTGCGCATCGGCGCGCGTGGCACCGCCCAGGTGTTTGGCGAGGATCAGCCGCTTTGGTTCGTGGTATTCCGCAGGCCGCTGGCTTGGGTGCGCCAGACCTTTGGCGTCTAGACACAGGTTCGCTGTCGGATGAGCGCGCTGAGCCCGGACATGCCGCTTCCGCCATTGCGACAGGACCTGACCCTGTCGCCGGGCGCACCGCTGGTTTCCGGCGCGCCAAGCTGGGTGATCTACGACGCAACGCGGCACCGCTATTTCCAGATCGGCGCGCGCACGGTCGAGGTTTTGTCCTATTGGGCTGCGGGCACTGTGGGACAGTTGCGCGCGCAGTTTCAGCGCGAGCGGGCCAGTGCCCTTTCGGATGGCGAACTGGGGGACTTGATCAAGTTCCTCGCAGGTCATCACCTGCTGGAAAGCCCAAGTCACAAGCCCGCCGCGCAGCTGCAAGCCCAGGCCGACAAGATGCGCACCTCGCTGAGCGCCTGGTTGATGCACCGTTACCTGTTCTTCCGGGTCCCTCTGGTCCGGCCCGAAGGTTTCTTGCGCGCCACATGGCCGGTGGTGGCCCCTTTGTTTACCCGGGGCACTGTGCTGCTGCTGACGCTTCTGGGCATCGCGGGCCTTTACTTGGCGTTTCGGCAAAGCACGGACCTTGCGCGCTATGCGCGAGAGGTGTTTTCGCTTCAAGGGGCGCTGACCTATGCGCTGGCCCTGGCACTGGTCAAGGCGTTGCACGAGCTGGGGCACGCCTATCAAGCAATCTCGCGCGGGCTGAGGGTGCCCACTATGGGGGTGGCCTTCATGGTGATGTTCCCGCTGCTCTATACGGATGTGACCGATGCCTGGCGGCTGCGCACCCGGCGCGCGCGGCTGTTTGTGGATGCAGGCGGTGTGATGGTGGAGCTTGGGGTGGCCGTGCTTGCCACCCTGGCCTGGGTGTTCTTGCCCGACGGCGTCGGCCGCTCGGCGGCGTTTGCGCTGGCGACCACGTCTTGGGTGCTGTCGCTCTTTGTGAACCTCAACCCGTTTATGCGCTTCGACGGCTATTACTTTCTGTCGGACGCACTTGGTGTGCAGAACCTGCAGGGTCGGTCCTTTGCCATGGCCCGGTGGTGGCTGCGCGAGCTGCTGTTCGGCCTTGGCGATCCGGTGCCCGAGGTGCTGCCAGGCCGCTTGCGGGCCTGGTTGGTGGTCTACGGATACGCGGTCTGGATCTACCGTTTCTTTCTGTTCCTGGGCATTGCGCTGATCGTCTATGCGTTCTTTTTCAAGGCGTTGGGCGTGCTGTTGTTCGTGATCGAGATTGTGTTTTTCATCGTCAAACCCATCCTGTCGGAGATCCGCATCTGGGTGGAGCGTCGAAAGGATATCGCAATGCGCCTGCGAAGCTGGATCACCCTTTGCGTGTTGGCCGGTTTGGTGGCCCTCGCCTTTTGGCCCATGCGGGTCTCCATTCTGACCACAGGGGTTTTGCGCTACCAAGACGAGGTTCCGCTCTTTGCGCCGGCCCCGGCCCAGATCCTGGCGATCGAGGTGGCCTTGAACGAGCGGGTCGAGGTCGGCGATGTTCTGGTTCGGATGTCCAATCAAGCGCTGGAAAAGTCGGTGGAGGAGCAGGCCGCCCGCCTTGCGGTGATCGACGCAAAGCTGATGCGCGTGGCGGCGGATCGGGATGATCGGGCCAGTCGCCGGGTGCTCAGCGAACAGCGCGACGAGGCGGCCGAGCAGTTGGCGGCCTTGCGCCATGAGCTGGCCCAGCTGACGGTGACGGCACCGGTCGCGGGCCGGGTTCTGACGCTCGATGCCTCGCTGCATGCGGGCCAATGGGTGGGCGAAGCACATCCGATGCTAAGCCTTGTCAGCTCGCCCGCGCTGGAAGTGGTGGGCTATATCAGCGAGGAGGATTTCGAGCGACTGGACGCCCAAGGTGCCGCCCGCTTTACCCCAGAGGATCCCGCGCTGCCCGCCCGCGATCTGGCGCATATGCGCATCAATCCCTTCGCCGCCGATACCTTATCCTTGCCACAAACCGCCCAATCCACAGATGGCCGCGTCCCGACGGAGCCCGCAAGCCAAGAGGGGCCTATTGTCCCCCGAGGCGCATGGTTCGGGTTTCAGGCAGATGTGGTCGAGGCCACAGAGCTTTCGTCAGGCGAAGAACAGAGGGGCACGGTCAGACTATCCGCAAGTGCAGAGAGCCTATACCATAGGCTAAGAAAACGCATCGCGCGCGTACTCGTTAAAGAGATGTCTATCTAAAGTAGGGCAGATTGTGGCGCTTTAGGCCACTGCCGCCTCAAGTTTGCAATTTTCAAACAACACGCCGCCAAATTCTATTGATTTTTACGAGTCGTTAATGCGAGTCTGTCCGTAAACGTGCGGGCACTCAATCACGCACACACGAGGTAAGGCAGTATGGATCGTTCCAACACCCGCGGCGACGGCTTCGGCAGCACAGTCGACTCTGAAACTTTGCGCGATGCGCAGGCGCTAGAGCCTCGGATGATGTTTGACGGTGCCGCCGGTGCCGAAGCGGTTGATGAACTTACGGACCAATCTGCTGATGTGCTGGCCCCCACGGTGGAAGAGCCTGATGCCCAAGAGGCCCTGGCCATCGATGCGGGCGAGGCTGCAGGCAAGGCGCTCTACATCATCGATGGTGGCCTGGACGACGTAGACACCCTGGTCGCAGCGGTGCCCACT